>CAIQJL010000090.1 GCA_903872185.1 uncultured Bacteroidota bacterium
CTTTCCAGAACAGATAACATATAAGTTTCATAACCCTGAAGAAATTTTGGAGTTACTTCAACAAAAGCTAAACTACTAATTTCCCTACCGGAAGTGTGGTTCTTATATTTTTTGATTGATCTAAGACTAAAATCATAATTGCTAGCAGTGCCATATTGGTGATTTGCTTTTAACCTCTCAATTATTTTTTCATAGTGGTAGTAGATATTTTCTCCATCTCCTTTTTTTCTAAAAAATTTACTTTCGAACTCATCAAAACTAAAGAACTTTATTTCTTTGGATATGTCATTGGCTTTATTTTCTATTTTTTGAAGCTCTAGTCTTTGATCTTTGTATTCATTTCTTGGTTTTTTAGTTTTCCAAATACTTTCAAATTCGTTTTTAGTTAGATCGAGTCCTGTATTATATAGTTTTTTAGTTTTTGTTCTAATATTATATACCCTAAGTTTTACTGGGAATTTGTCATTTGTCTTTATGCTTCTGACATCTAAGAATATAGAAACCTTATATTGTTTTTCCATAATTATCAGTTGTTATTATTTTTTGTATATTTGCACAAAATGTTTGAAATAAAAAATACAAAGATAATATATTCATGCAATTAACTGCAAAATCATTTGCACAAAATTTGCACAAAAACATGCATAATAGAGGTAAAAATCAAATAATCGATTTTTACTAATGCTCTATAACAATCAATAAATCATATAATAAGTAAAAATCAGTAAGTAACGAAAAGGTTAAAAAGTTGCCTGGCAGGCAAGAGGTAAGGGGTTCGATTCCCCTATTCTCCACAATTGTAAATCTCATCTAGCGCATAAACAAGCAGATGAGATTTTTTGTTTGTTGATTTAGCCCACCATTAGCCCGCAACCAGAAAATAAAAAGCCATAGCGCGCAACTGTTATGGCTTTTTATGAATAACATTAATTGCAACAGATTATTTTAATTGGTATGCTTAACTTGTTAACCTCGCTCAATATTAGTGTTGTTTAAAATTTACTCGCAAATTTCATCAATCCATTTCTGATCTATTTTACCAGTTTCATTTATATGAAAAACTGCTCCAATCGGACAATTATTAGGGCTTATAGAATCAGTAAGATATCTGTAATCAAAGCCCATGTTAATTGGCTTACCTAAAATACTTATTAAATAAGAAGTATCAGTATTTAATTCGATAAGTTCCACAACTGCTTTAAGGGTTTTAAAATTGTTATGTTTTTGAAAATCTTTTCCGTATTGCTCAATTGATTGTTTGCTTGAACAGCCAAAAAACAATGTAATTAATAGAAGCGCACAAATAAAGTATTTCATAAAATTTTACTGTTTTATACCGAACAAATTACAATTTAAACTAAATTTTAAATCTCATCTATATATTTTTGTCCTGCCAAACTTAAAATTGCGTAAGCAAAACTATGCCCACGTCTAATTTTCATTGCCTCATTACTATTTAAATCTAAATACTTCTTATTATATTTAAGTATGCTATAATTTTCGTAACGACTTTGTTGGATATCATAAATTAAATCCATTATTTTAATTAAATCGCTGTAATTATTATTTTCACTAAGTTTTATAAATAAAGTATTCTTATTGTATATTGTTTTTACAAAATTTTCTTTAGTATATTTTTTATTGTTTAAATAAAAATCATCATTCACAATACTTATAAGACCTGTTTCCGAACTATCCAAAGTGCTTATATTCTTTAGTTGCTGGTAAAGCGAATCAGGAATTGAGAATTCAACTGTAGTCATTATGGGTGGTGGTGGTGGTGGAGGTGGTGGTGAATCTGGCGAAAAAGGTTCAGTATTAACTGGAGTTGATTTCTTAGGGATTTCATTAATGCACTCTGTTAAAATATTTCTTCTTACTTTAAATCTTTCTCCATATAGCTTAACAGCATTCGATTGAATGTTACTATTATTGCTAGGAATATAAAGAACAAATCCTTTATTTGAAGTTCTGAAAAAAACTTTCTGAAATCCAATTAATTTTAGTTCTTCGATTAATTTATCAATCTGCAAAAAAGAAGTTGTTGAATCTATAAATAAAGAAATTGGATAATTACTTTTGTTTTTAATATTGTTATTCTTTAATTCTTTGCATAAAAAAGATTCGATTCCTTCATCATCTTCAATTAATGAATCAGACTTATTGTCAAAAATTAAAAGTTTATTGTTTACTAATTCTATTGAAAATATACTACTATCAATATCAACTCCTGTTGAATAATTTTTAGAAAATGGAAGCTTTGGGTTAATACTGAATTTGCTTATTTCTGTGGAGCAATTAAATAATATTAAGGTAAAGCCAAGCACCACTGTTAATAAAAGAAAATACCTTTTATTTCTCATCATCTTTTTTGTTTTTTAATTATTTTAAGTTTACTGATACATATAATTTTTCCTGCCCCAATAATACCCCGAATCTACTCCCTTGAATAAAGAAAAACCCTTACCTCCACATGAAGCTCTACCAAATGCTATAAAGGGAATATAATATTCAATGGTAAATTGAATTGTAATATGGTCGGTTGGTTTTACAGAAAGATATGTTTTAGCATAATCCGGGTTATTTTGAACATTATTATATAACCCATCGGATACGGGAGTATATTCATTTTTCATAATGCTTTCAAAAGATTTTGTAAAACGCAAACTCATAAAAATTCTTTGAAATTGTGTGCCAATACCCAATACTAAACTTGAATAAGGCTTATAGTAATTATTATAATTATAGTTGCTGTTTGCAGTATAAAAAAGGGAATCCTGAATTGAATTTGTTTCTTTCACTTTTCTAAAAGATGAAAGTTGTGCACCAGCTTCAACAAAAACACCGGGCTTTAAACGAGTATATCTAAAAACAGCAACCAAGTTGCTGTTTTTATAACTAATATCTTTTTTATAGCTTGCAGAGTTGTATTTTAAATTTGAATATTTATTTTTATAATTACTTAACAAATAATCAACATGTATTCCCAACAAAGTGTACATAGGCTTTAAGCCCATGTAATTTATGCTAAATTTTCCACCATAAGATTTATAAAAAGAACTTGTTTTACTATCAATGCTATTATCACTTTTAATATTCTTATTGTTAACAAACGATATACCCGATGTTCCTTTTAAACCAATTGTACTATATATAGTAAACTGTGCTCCTTTTCTTTGTGCAAAAGAAATGACACTCAAAAATATAAAAGCAATTAACAATATATATTTATTCATAATCTGTTTATTTACATTTTTAAATCTATAAGTACTTTTTTTACTCTAGTGTAAATCCATACAACTGGCCATCATTTCTAGAAATTAACCAAATGTTATTTTTATCAAGCATTACTTGATGAGCACTCCAATAACTAAAATCTTGTTCTTTTATAATTTGATTTTTTTCAAAATCGTATACAACTAAAACATCTTTATAAAAAAGCCAAATAGTGTTATTTTCTATTTTAAGTATTTCCAGACGTTCATTATTATATGTTTCTGGCAAAGTAACAATAGTCTCAATTTCTATCGTCTTTAAAATTTTCATCTTTTTGCCAATAATTAGCAATTTGTTATCTCCCAAAATAAATGTCTTTTCAGTTGTGGTTTTCACTTTTACATTCGAGTTATATTCAAATTGTTTTTCAATAAATAGTTCTGTTATTTCTTTATTATCATGTGTTAAAAATTTAAAGTTTCTTACACATTTTATGTCTTCAACAAACAGATCTGCTTTATTCTTACAGGTAGTGTCTAATAATTGCCCGTTATAGTCAATTTCAAACCAATTATCTTCTTCGGCATTAGCAATAATTTTATTTTCTAGAAAATACGGTTGAGTTTCCACTCCATGAGCAATAAATTTAGCCCATATTATGCTGTCGGCTTTTAAATCATAAGCTATAAGTTGTCCAGAGTTTGCAATTGCTGTAACGTACATAATAGAATCTTTGAAAAAAGGTTGAGTTTTTAAAGACTCAATATTTAGAGTTTGAATAAGTTTACCTGAACTTAAATTGAGCCTAACGCATTTCGCATATTCACCAACGTAAATTCCAATTATTACACTATTGCCATGAAAAAAAGGAAGTCTATTGGTTTTTTTACCAGCATAAAACTCCCATTCTATTGTACCGGTTTGCTTGTTAATACTATAAATATTATAGTTGTTGGCATTAAATATTATACTGTTGTTATTAATATTAAAGGATGAATAAAATTCGGAAAGGTTTTTTTCTGAAATGGCTATATTTGTTGAAAAAAATGGCTTTGGTATAATTGTCGAATCCTGAGCTTTTACAGAAAGTATAACTGCAAAGAATATAAGTAGTGATGCTAGTTTTTTCATTTAATTAATTTGCTTAATCAACATTCCTGGTGAATATAATCCACTAGCTCCAACAAAATATGTTTTATCAATTGTTTGTTTTTGGGGAGTATCAGTTTCTTCATCAAAATCAACAGTATTGTCCCAAATCATGTCTTTTTTTACTTTAATAATTCCTTTGCGTTTAAATTGTGTTTTTCCATTTAAATCAATGTATTGTTCTAATACCTCATATTTATCTCCAGCCTTTAAGTCCTCTTTTAAGCCTATAGCAGCTGTTAATGGATCGACAGAAAACAGAGAAGTTTTTGTTCTAAATTCTTCAAATTTGCGTTGAAGCTTTGCTATACCAGAATCGATAGCTTTTCCGGCAGCCTTTTTTATTAAATATTCTATACTCTTAAATGAATACACTGATGCATGAACAAGTGTTTTAGCCTCTTCTTTTCCGACATATCTTAATTGAAAAAGATTAGATTTGTCAAAAGCTTGAATTTTATTTTGATTAGGATAATTTTCATCAACCCAATAATTATTATAAAAAACATCTGCAATAGAGTCATTCCAAACTAAACGATATAAGTAAGATGTTGTTTTTACCGAGTATCCTTTTCCTGGTCCAAGTACTACTCCAAGTGCTGCTCCTTTTAAAGATAACGATTCTTGAATGTACTTTAAATCATAAACAACAACAAAGGTATTGCCAATTAAATCTTCGCCCGCATCAGCCAATAATGCATTTCCTCTTTGGCTCGAAGATGCAATTAATTTATCATAGGTAGAAGAATTATATTCTCCTCTAGAAGCTATTAAATCCATATTAAATACCCCGGCATTGCTTCTATTGAACCATTTTTCGATTAATTTTTTTGCAACATTGTTCTTTTTTAAGTATGCCGTAATGATGAAAGATTGGTCGGAAATTATAGATTCATCATTTATTAAATAAGGCCCAATATTGTGGTCATTAAATTTTTCTGATAAAGGAGTATTACCAAAAATATCTTTTATTTCATTATTATATAGTCTAGTAGGATTGTTTATCATAATAGTATACAATGAACTCCTTCTGTATTTAATATCTGCCAGAGAATTATCGATAGCGTCTCTAACTTTGCCAGGATAGTTACCTGAATTAATAGAACCAGTGGTTTTTTGTTTAACTGTAGTTGCATTACTATTTCTAAATCCTTCTTTAATAATCTTCTGGAGATTGATTTCTCGTTGATTAATTGTTTGAGAAGTGCCATTTTCTGTTGTTATATTGGAATTACTTAGACCGTTTCCTTTTTTATTTTCGATCTCCTTTTTAATTTTGCTAGCCGTTGTCCAATCACTTTTACTGGTAGCTTCTTTTAAATTCTGTTCAAGATTATTAACTTCAATTATAGTTTGAGGATTTTTTCTCCACTCTTCATTATTTATGTTGGAGACGGAAAAACTTATAAGATTTATTTCATCTTGAAGAACTTTTGCAAGCTGAAGTTGATTGTTTTTAACAGCTATTTTCTTTTGCTCAGTTAATTTCTCTAGTAAAACTTTATTTTGACTTAACCCATTTCCTTTTTTAATTTCAATTTCCTTTTTTAAATCAGTAGCCTTAGTCCATTCGCTTTTACTGGTAGCTTCTATTAATTCCTGTTCCAATTTGTTAACTTCAATTACGGTTTGAGGGTTCTTTCTCCACTCTTCATCATTTGTTTTTATGGCAGAAGAACTTTCAAGGTCTATTTTATCTTGAATTATTTTTGCCAACTGCAATTGATTGTTTTGAACAGCAACCTTCTTTTGTTCAGTTAATTCCTCTAAGGAATATTTTTTTTGTGAGAATAAATTTAAAGGACAACAAAACATTAGAGTTATTATTCCTAAGCAAAAGAGGATAGTATATTTTTTCATTTATAAACAAGTATTATTACCTAATTAATTCAAAAGCACCTTTATAGGTCTTTTTTTTGTTCTTTGCGTCATAAATAAAAAGAGCGTATACATATCTGCCAGCATCTAGTGATTCGCCACCCCAATTATTTTGATAATTAGTTGTTTGATATTGAATTTTACTTGAGCCAACTGCTTTTAAAATATATAATTCATTTTTAGGATACTGTTCTATATTTTTAAAAATTAAAAAATCATTTACGCCATCATCGTTTGGAGTAATATCTCCACTTGGAAATATTATTTCTATAGCTTTTCCATCTGTTGCCATGT
The DNA here is from genome assembly GCA_903872185.1 of uncultured Bacteroidota bacterium. Classification (GTDB taxonomy): domain Bacteria; phylum Bacteroidota; class Bacteroidia; order Bacteroidales; family GWA2-32-17; genus GWA2-32-17. The sequence goes on from CAIQJL010000090.1 coordinate 6,538, forward strand.
CTTTCTTCGCCTGGTGGTTATTCATCATCTCTAAAACACCTTTAGGGTTAAAAGTTTGAGGAGTACTTACGGTAGTAGGTGTATTTGAAATTGTATTATTTTCAGAAACTGGAATTTGTGTTGGTTTTCCACCATTCTTTTTGGGGTGTAAAGTTTGAGGAGAGCTTGTAGTAGTTGAAACCGTATTATTTTCAGGAACCTGAATTTGTGTTGATTTTCCAACACTATTTAAATCTTTAATTTGTTTTTCAATAACAGCTACTTCATCAAATTTTTCTTGAAAAATAGCAATTTGTTTCTTTTCCTCTAAATCTTTAATTTTAACTTGTACTTCCTCTAATTCTTTTATTTCTTTCTTAAGTGACGCTGCTTTCTCATAATTTTCATTAGCAAGAGCAATTTTTAAATCTTCGTTTTTTTCTTTCAGTTTATCATCTATTGATTTTCTTGAATTTTGCTCGTCTTTAATTTTATTAGCTAACTCAAAATTTTCAGAACTAATCGCTTCTTTTTTCATAACTTCTAATTCTTTAATCGTTTTATTAGTTAAGGATTGAGAATAGGAATAACATGATATGAAACTAATAACTATGAGTAGTGCTATCTTAGATTTTTTCATGTTTTATTTTTTAAAGGTTTTTATAGTAGGTTAAAATAGAATATAATAACAACAATAGAAGGTGATATTAGTTGAAAAAAGTTTTTGGTACAATGGTGGAATCCTGAGCTTTTGCTGATAAAACAACAGTAAAGATTATGGTTAGTATTGTAAGAATTCTCATGCTTTCTAATATTTTTTATCGTATTTATTTTTATTAAGCCAATTTACCAACACTACATGTTTTATAACATAAAAACTACCTTTACAAAAATCAACTTATTATAAATGTATTAAAATACCTACATATTGGTATATTTACATTCTTTTCTCAAAGCCAAAACCCAATGAAACAATCATTTTTTAACGAAGCAAGCCTAATCTGGACAGCTATATCTGGTGTCAAAAAAACAAATGATCTTAATTTTGAACTTGAAATACATAAAAGGCTTTTAAATATTTTTCATATAGGGCCATATTACTACTATGTTTTTAATGTTAACAATCCTTGTTTTGAATTTATGAGCCCCCTTATTAAGGAAGTTTTAGGTTATGAGTCAGATGACGTTGAAGTTCATAGCTTTATTAATAATATACATCCAGATGATCAGCCATGGTTTTTAAATTTTGAAAATAAGGTTTGTGATTTTTTTAAGGGATTAACAATTGACCAAATCCCAAACTATAAAGTGAGTTATGATTACAGAATAAAAAAACAGAATGGTGAATATATTAGAATTTTGCAGCAAGTGCTAGTTATTGATTATGATACCAATGGAAATATTCTGCGCACACTTGGTGTTCATACTGATATCTCTAGTTTAAAACCCACTTTTGATACGGGTATTAAAAGTAAGCTTTCTTTTATTGGGCTAAATGGGCAACCTTCATATTATGACGTAGATGTAAAAGAAGTTTTTAAAACCTCTAATTCTCAGGTTACTAAACGTGAACGCGATATTCTATGTCTTTTATTAGATGGTAAAAACAGCCTTGAAATTGCCAAATTGTTAATTATTAGCAAATTTACTGTTGATACCCACAGAAAAAATTTATTAAATAAAATGAAAGTTAATAACACTGCAGAGCTTGTCTCTAAGTCAATAAAAATGGGATGGGTTTAGTTTTTTACTAAAAAGAGACAGCTCTTGGATTAGAGTGAATGTCAAACTCCAGATATATTACACTTTGTTAGCAGTGATAATTCATTTTCATAGTTCAGTCATCAATAATGTCTGCTTCAAATAGTGACGTCAAATCATCCATAGATCTAATACTTTCAATTTTAAAACCAATCATTGTGCAGATATATATTAGTAACAACATAACAAAAGAAACTACCGACCATACATTTAATTCCCAGTCAATTAATGCTTGTGTTGTGTTAACAAGAAAAACAAGCCCCAAAATTATACCCAAAATGTATAAAAATATAGCAACTTGAATTTTCAGTTTCATTGTTACAATTATAGTTGCTCCATCAAGGCTATTTTGTATTAAACCTTTAATTTCTGGAACTAAGCCATTGTATGTGGCTACATTTCTATGTATATGAAAAGTTTGACCGCGTATTTCTCCCCCGTATTCATTTGTCGAAAAAAATGAAATGTTTTCAGGTTTGATTAATTTTAAGAGTCGTTTAATTATTTCGTCCTCTTTCAATTTTGTTTTATACGTAAAATTATCAATTGGTAGAAGTAACATAGTTGCTTTGTTATGAATTTATGAGTTGCTATTATTATTTACTTTTTAGAAAAAAACAGAGATTATTTAATTTTGCGTTAAAAAAGTAAAGCAATTATAGTATTATAAATCGGTTATAGTTCAATCAAATTCAAGTTTTTTTAACTACCCGAAACGACCGCTGTTAAATGTGTATTCTGCTCTTAATTTTTGAATCATAAAAAAACAGCAAGTAAAATTCTTTCAATACCCTTAATAATAAGCTTTTTATCTGTGTTCGGCTTTTGTGTTGGTAGTTCCACTAAATAGCGCAATTCATTTTAAGTGGATATAATTACCGTTAAATTTTTATCCCCATTATTATTTTTCAAGTTTTCAAAAGTATAATCAAGAATTTAAATTTACACCCTTATCCCTTTCTCGCCTTTTTGACTTCCATTTTTCAGTTGTTCTATAATGGTTTTCGTGTAAAATACGTTATTTTCAACGGTTAATAAGCCCTGTTCAAGAGCATTCCCAAAGGATGAAATGCTAAATTATTTTATTAACTAAATTCAAGAACTTAAAAGGGTAGAAATGCTCGAATATAGGTGTTATTACCTATAAAAATACAGTTAATATACTATTGTTTGCTGTTTTTTAACATGTTAGTTTTGCTTGATCAACCTAAAAACCTCAATTTTATTTGAAATAATTCCATTTAAAATACCTTTTATGAAAAAATTAATATTTACAATAGGCATATTTGTAATCTGTTCAGTTTCTTTTGCACAAATAATTACACCATTTACTGTTAGAAAAACTTGTACGCAAAAAGGGGGAATTGTTTATCTTTCAAACGTGTCAACAAAAGCAGTTCCTGTTGCAGTTGCTCAAAATGAATTACCACCTTCTGGCACGGGAATGGACAATGATTATTATAATGGATATGTAGATATTGATACTGATTTATCTACTTGGATGTCTAGTAGCGATCAGCTAAGTTTACCATCATGCAGTGAAATTACCTGGGCGGGTTTATATTGGGGTGGTGATAATTCTACCGGAGATGAAAATTTTGCAACAAGAAATCAAGTTAAACTAAAAGCAAATGCAGGAGCATATATTAATTTAACAGCTGATTATTTAAAAGATAATACTACAGGATATAGAACTTATCATTGCTTTAAAGATATTACAGCTATTTTAAGAGCTAATGGTCTTACAGCTAATTATACGGTAGCTAATGTAGCCACAGATATAGCCGGAACTTCCACTGTAAAAAATCTTTTTGGTGGGTGGACAATAGTTGTTGTTTATAAAAACAGTTTACAGCCAATGAGAAATTTAACTGTTTTTGAAGGATTGGCTTTTGTTGGTGGATCTGTTTCAACTGTAGACATTCCAATTTCTGGTTTTCAAACTCCTTTAGCTGGTCCAGTAACTTTTGAATTAGGTCTGGTTGTTTATGATGGAGATCGTTCTCTTGTGGGTGATCAAATTTTATTTAAAGGAGCAACAGCTTATGTAAATATTTCTGATGCAATACATCCTGTAAGTGATGTTTTTAATAGCACACTTGCTCGTAATGGTGTTCTTACTGCTTTAAGAAATCCTAGCTTTAATAACACATTAGGATATGATGCCTCAATATTCTCACCAAATAACACAACGAAAAACTACATCGGTAATAACGCTATTTCTGCTACTATAAGACAAACAACAGGTGGCGAGTATTTTTTAACACAGGTTGTTACATCAGCGATTGATGTATACGAACCAGATTTAAGGGCTGCAACTCGAGTAAAAAACATTACTCATCCGGGTAGTACTGTTGCGCAGCCTGGTGATATTTTAGAATACACAATTACTGGTTTAAATATAGGTTCTGATCCTGCAATAAACACATATATAAATGATACAATAGAGGGGAATGCTGAATATATTCCGGGTACTATTCGAATACTTTCAGGTCCAAATGCTGGAAGTAAAACCGATATAGCTGGTGATGATCAGGCAGAATATATTGCGGCTTTAAGAATGATCAGAGCTAGAATTGGTACAGGTGCAAATGCAACTATAGGTGGATTTGTAAATAATTCTCCTTCTGGATTAGATAGCACCCAAATTGTATTTCGTGTAAAAGCAACCGAAGATTGTGTTTATCTTGCTTGTGATAACGTTATTGATAATAGTTCATTTATTGTTGGTACAGGTAATGTTTCTGGAAATACATTTAATAATGGAAGTAATCCAGAAATTTTTAATTCATTTGGTTGTCCTTTAACAGGAGCAACACAAACACCAATACAAACAACAAGTTGCACATTGCCCACAGCTACATCAAATTCGCCGGTATGCCAAACGGGAACAATTAATTTTACCGCTAGTGGTTCTCCAAGTGCAACCTATCATTGGACTGGACCAAATGGGTTTAATTCTACTTTACAAAACCCTGTTATAACAAATGCTACATTAGCAAATGCAGGTACTTATACTGCACATATTTTCATAAATAATACCACTTGTGATATGACCTATAACATAATAGTTGTAGTCACGGGTGCAAATGCCGGTAACGATCAGATTGGTGCAGCAACTTGTGGCTTAAGTACAGTTACTTTAGCCGGTAATGCAATTGTAGGAGGTGGTGTTTGGTCGGTAATTTCAGGTCCTGTAGGATATAGTTTTTCAAATATAAATAGTCCTACTTCCACATTTACTGGAAATCCTGGTGCATTATATACTCTACGTTGGTCGTCAAATGGTGGAATTTGTCTTGCAACTTTTGATGATGTAAACATTAAATTTAATGTAAGTCCAACTGCTTCTGTTTTATCTGGCACATCAGCTATTTGTTATAACGGATATGCTAATTTAAAAGTTGTTGTTACTGGTGGTTTGTCGCCATATACCGTAACGCTTAATAATGGTGGTGGAACATTTACAAATTATGTTTCTGGATCAGATATAATAGTAGGGCCTCTTACTACTTCTAAAACTTTTAGCATTGTTTCTGTAACTGATGCAAATGGATGTAGTTCTTCGAATTTAAGCGGAACTGCAGTTGTTACTGTAAGCGGAGCAATTTCTGGTACAGGTATAATAACACAACTAAACGCACCTATAAGTGGTGGTGGTCCTAGAACAGCATCAACTTCAAATAATTCTAGTACTACAAATCCTTGGACCAATATTACCCGGACAACAGCAAGTGATAATAGTTATACCTCTGTTGCACTTACTTCGAGTGGTAGTTCTGCGTATCTTTTGTTATCTAATTTTGGATTTACACTTCCAGTAGGTGCTACCATTGCTGGCGTTGAAGCTTATATTGAAAGATATTATACAAAAACCAGTGGTAGAACTATTTCAAGTGGGAGATTAACTGTTGGAACTATTTCAGGAACTACTTTTACGTCTATTGGGACTGATCAAACTCTGGCAGCTTTTCCCTTAAATACAAAAGCAGGTGTAACGGTAGGGGGAGCTACTAATTTGTTGGGAGGAACAACGGGTACACTAACTAGCGCAGTAGTAAATAATACAAATTTTGGTGTGAGAATTAGAGCAACAGCTGGATCTGGTGGAGGTACAGCAACGGCATATATTGATTATGTTACATTAAAAATATATTATACTCCAGCTGCAACATATTGTGATAATGCTGCAAGTATTGGCTTCTCTGTAACACCATATACAAATGCAACAACATATACATGGTCGCCAATTACTGGGGGTTCGGTAGTCTCGGGTCAAGGCACGGCTTCTTCTTTAATGGATTTTAACGGAGCTGGACAAATAGGAAATTATAATGTTTGTGTTACTGCTTCTAATAATTGTCAATCGCTAGCTCCTTCATGTATAACCATTCCAGTTTCTGATTGTGTTAACTCCTCGTTATATGTTATGGGTAATGTTTATTGGGATCAAAATGCAATGACCGATAATTTAGTAAATGGTATTGGTATTGGAATTGCAAATGGAGTTCAATTATATGCAACACTTTTAACAGGTGCTGGAACTACAGCATTACAAAACTCTTTTGCTGTAACTTCTTCTGGTACATATAAATTTTTGGTTTCGGCAAGTACTGCATATAAAGTTTATTTAGGTACAACAAATTACACAACAGGGCAAACAGTTGTTCCTTCTTTACCTGCAGGTTGTAGTAATACAGGAGAGATTGATAATAATTTAACAAATACAACAACAGGAAACGATGGAACTGTTGATGGAAAGTTAAGTATTGCAGGTTTTACAACTAACAATGATATTAATGCGAATTTCGGTATAAAAATTACCACACCTCCTGTTGCTCTTAATGATGTAACTACAACTAATGAAGATGTTCCCGTTACTTATAATGTAACCACAAATGACACCGATGTTGATGGTACTATAACAACAAATACCGTTGATTTGGATCCGCTAACAGCAGGTATTCAAAATACCATAACTAATGCATTTGGTACCTGGACTGTTGCCGCTTCAGGTGTTGTAACATATACCCCAACATTAAACTTTAACGGAACTGCTACTGTTACATATACAGTGAAGGATAATGATGGTAACACTTCAAATATCGGAACACTTTTAGTTACGGTTATTCCTGTAAATGATATACCTGTTGCAGTAAATGATGTTGCAACAACTTTAGAGGACAATCCAGTTACACTAAATGTTACATCTAATGATTATGATGTTGATGGAACAATAAATGTAGCAACTGTAGATTTAGATCCTGCTACTCCTGGTATTCAAACTACTTATACTGTTATTAATCAAGGAACATATACGGTAGATTTATTTGGTAATGTAACTTTTACTCCTGTTTTAAATTTTAATGGTATTGCAACTGCTATTACTTATACAATAAACGATAATCTTGGAGCTACATCATTAACTGGTACCATAACAATTACAGTTACATCAGTTATTGATTCACCAATTGCAGTTGATGATGCAGCAACAACTGATCAGAATGTTGCAATTAGTTTTAATGTTACAACAAATGATATTGGTGTTGATGCACCTATTAATATTGCAACTGTGGATTTGGACCCGTTAACTCCCGGTATTCAAACTACAATTACTATTGCAGGCGAAGGAACTTACACTGTTAATTCTTCTGGAATAGTTACTTTCACACCAATTGCAACTTTTTACGGGACAACTACACCTGTTAATTATACTATTAATGATAATTTAAGCCAGACATCAAACACTGCTATTATTACCATAGTGGTAGTCGCAGCTAATGCACCGGTTGCTGTTGATGATGCAATATCTACTAATGAAGGAGTTTCGGTTTCAATAAATGTTACTACAAATGATAATTCAGCAAATGTATTAGATGTTACAAGAGTTGATTTAGATCCATCAACTCCTGGTATTCAACAGTCATTTTATGTAATAGGAGAGGGAACTTTTTATGTTGATATGTTAGGTATTGTTACATTTCAGCCAGATTGGAATTTTAATGGAATTTCAATCTGTAGTTATACAATTTTAGATAATTTAGGATTAGTGTCAAATGTTGCAACTATTACAATAACTGTTATTCCAGTGAATAGTCCACCTGCAACTACTGATGATTTTGCTACAACTAACGAAGATACTCCTATAACGTTCAATGTTGTAACAAATGATACTGACATGGATGGAACTGTTGCTGTAAATTCAGTAGACTTAAATCCTTTGGTTTTAGGAATACAAACTACTTTTACCGTTTTAGGCGAAGGCACATATACAGTTGATAATTTAGGTAATGTAACATTTACTCCATTTTTGAATTTTAACGGTTCAGCAACTCCAATTAATTATTTAATTACTGATAATTTAGGATTATCCTCTGATATAGGGCTTCCTGGAGCTATATACATAACTGTTATTGCCATAAATGATGCACCTGTTGCCATAAATGATGTTATAACTGCGCCATCAAATACAGACGTAATTATAAATATTGTTATAAATGATACTGATGTAGATAATGCATTAGATTTAGGCTTGGTAGATTTAGATCCTTCATTTCCTGGAATTCAAAATACTTTTACCGTTGTTGGTGAAGGAACTTATACGGTTGATAATTCTGGAATAGTAACTTTCATGCCTTTACCTGGATTCATAGGTCCTATAACAACAACACCTGTTAATTATACAGTTAATGACATTTTGGGAGCTACTTCAAATATTGCAACTATAACTATTACTATTTCAAATCCTAGTAATCCTAGTGCTTTTGATGATAATGCAACTACAAATGAAGATGTAACAGTTGTAATTCCTGACATAACAGCAAATGATATTTTAGGATCGGGTTCTAGTTTCAATTTAGCATCTATTGATTTAAATACTAGTCTTGCTGGTATTCAAAATACTGTTACAAATATATACGGAACATGGACAGTAAATACTGCAACTGGCGAAGTTACTTTTGTGCCTTTAGCTAACTTCAATGGAACAGCAACTATAACTTATGTTATCAATGATGATCTTTCGCTTACATCGAATCCTGCAACAATTACTGTTGTTGTAAGTCCAATAAATGATTTGCCAACAGCAGCTAATAATACTGTAACAACAAACGAAGATGTTGATTATATTTTTCCATCTACAGATTTTGGTTATTCAGACGTTGATGGAGATGTAATGAGTTTATTGCAAATTACTGCACTGCCAATAAAAGGAACTCTTTTTTTAGATTTAAATGGAAATGGAATTGTTGATGCAGGTGAGTCATTAACACTTCTTGGAACAGTTTCAAAAGCAAATGTAGATGCAGGATATTTAACTTATAAACCTTTGCCAAATGAAACAGGAACTCCATATACAACTTTTAGTTTTAAAGTAAATGATGGTACTGCTTATTCTACCGCCTCATATATTATTACTATAAATGTTACACCGGTAAATGATCCTCCAGTTATAACTTCAGATGGGGGTGGTGCAACAGCAACGATTACAATGTCAGAAAATATTAATACAGTAACTACAGTAACTTCAACAGATGTTGATTTACCTGTTCAAACTTTGACTTATAGTATAACAGGAGGTATAGATGCTGCATTATTTAGTATTAACCCAAATACAGGTGTGTTAACTTTTATAGTAGCACCAAATTTTGAAGCTCCTACAGATAATGATGTCAATAATGTTTATGAAGTTCAAGTTACGGTTACCGATAATGGTATTGGCAGTTTAACTGATGTTCAAGATTTGTTAATAACTGTAACAAATGTTAATGAAGCACCTGTAGCGGTTAATAATTCAATTTCAACAAATGAAGATTCTCCAATAACTATTAATGTAGTTTCAAATGATACAGATGTTGATGGAACAATTAATATTGCATCTGTAGATTTAGATCCATTAACAGTGGGCATTCAAACAACATATGTTAGTGCAAACGGAACCTGGTCTGTTGATGCGTTTGGTGTTGTTACTTTTACTCCAAACCTTAACTATAATGGAGTAGAAACAATTATATATGTTGTAAATGATAATGGAGGTTTAACATCTAATTCTGCTAATATTTCAATAACTGTTAATCAGGTTAATGACATTCCTTCATTTACAAAAGGCGCAAACCAGTTATTATGTGAAAATAGTTCTATTCAGACTGTGTCAAACTGGGCTACAACATTGAGCAGTGGGCCAGCAAACGAAGCGGCACAAATATTATCATTTGTTTTAACTAATGATAATAACACACTGTTTAGTGTTCAGCCAAATATCAATGTTAGCGGAACTCTTACTTATACTCTTGCATCAAATCAATTTGGAGTTGCTATAGTTTCTGTTCAAATTCAGGATAATGGCGGAACTACAAATGGTGGAATAGATATTTCCGGTATTCAAACTTTTACAATTACCGTAAGCCCAACATCCGTTGGAGGAACTATTGCAGGAAGTGCAACGGTATGTACTGGAACAAATAGTACCGTTCTTACTTTATCAGGCTATACTGGAACAATTACAAAATGGCAATATGATAATGGCGGTGGCTGGACAGATGTTGTAAATTCAACAACAACATTAACCGCAACAAATCTTACCATAACAACAACTTATCGCGCAGTTATAACAAGTGGTGCATGTTCATCGGTAAACTCAGGAATAGCAACTATCACCGTAAGCCCAACATCCGTTGGAGGAATTATTGCAGGAAGTGCAACAGTATGTACTGGAACAAATAGTACAGTTCTTACATTATCAGGTTATACCGGAACAA
>CAIQJL010000091.1 GCA_903872185.1 uncultured Bacteroidota bacterium
ATCAGTTAAAAAATATTTTAATTCCCAATATAACATTTGATTTAATTCTGAGCATTCAGATGGAATATTTTTTAATGAATTTTTTAAAAAATTATCTGGGTTAAACTCTTTCATCCCGTGCACAAAAAGTGATTTTACTTTCTCTTGTTCAAGCCAACCAAATAATAAAGACATTTGCGTTAAACTATCTTTAACATTATATACAGAAAATAATTTTTTAAACCGTCTGTTTAAAGCAGAATTATATTTCAATATTTTTGAAAGATCTGAAATGTGTTTTAATAAAAAGTATGGAATTAATCGCATTTTTTTATTATAATATAGAAACTGATGCCTCCTATATCCTGAAAAAAGATCATCACCACCTATTCCACCTAATAAAACAATATATCCTTGCTGTCTTGCAATTTTACAAATATTTGCAACATTTAAAGGAGCTGAATCTGCCTGTGGTTCATCCAGATGATAAATCATTTTATCAAAATCTCTTACAATATCAATATTTGCTGTTACAACTTCCAATTCAACATTAAGATATTTTGCAACCTTTACAGCATAAGGCAAATCCTCAATAAATCCTTCACGTTCAGAATTTGTTTCTGTTTTAATTGTATAACATTTTAACTGTTTTTCAGGGTATATTTTTTTTGCTATAGCTACAATCAAAGAAGAATCTAAACCACCCGATAGAAAATACCCAACTGGTACATCAGATAATAATTGACGATTAACTGCATTTGTTAGCTTTTCATCCAATTCATTTATTAAGTCCTCTTCACTTTTATCCGAATATACACCATTAAACGGGATTTCATAATATTTTTGAATTTTAAAATCCTTTAAATTCTTAGTGTTAATTTTAATATAGTGACCAGGCAATAATTTTTTACAATTTTTAAATGGAGTTTCTTCACCTGGTGACCACAGAAAATAAATATAATTAGCAAAAGCATGTTCATTTAATGTTTTATCAAAATCACTAACTTTTACTAATGCTTTAATTTCTGATGAAAAAGAAAATGTCTCGCTGTTTTGTGAATAATAAAGTGGTTTAACTCCAAAATGGTCACGGGCAATTACTAGTTCGTTTGTTTTGTTATCAAATATTGCTAGTGCAAATATTCCATTTAATTTATTAAATAATTCTGTGCCATATTCAATAAAACCATATAAAAGTGTTTCTGTATCAGATGTCGATTTAAATGTATATTTTTCCTTAATTGCTTCCTTTATTTCAGTATAATTATAAATTTCTCCATTAAATACTATCGTATATCTACCATCCAATGTTGACATTGGCTGATGACCATTTATTGTTAAATCAATAATTGACAATCTTTTATGACCTAATGCAATATTATCACCCAAATAAATCCCGCTATCATCAGGTCCCCTATGCGAAATAGCTTCAGTAACAACATATATTTGTTCATGAGCATTTTTACCTATTATTCCTGTTATCCCACACATGTTTTATTAGTAATTAAAATATATCGATAATAATTTATTTTTACTGTTGTTATAATATAATATTTGAAAGTAATTATAAGATTCAATTATATTTTATTATCACAAAATTTTTTTGAAAGAAATAATTGCATTATATAATGAATGTTTTTCCATTACATTATCAATCCCATTTTCTGAAATATTTTTTAATAATACTCTGTCATTGTTAAGAATTTCAATTTTTTCTATCAATTGATTTACATTTTTCATTTCATAAATCATCCCATTATCATTATCTTTTATTAATTCGGGAACGGAGCTTACATTTGATGCAATAACACATATACCAGATAACATTGCTTCCAGTACTACATTTGGAAAACCTTCTGCATGCGATGGAAGTACAAAAATATCATTATTATGAAAAGCAGAAATCTTAGTTTCATGATTTGCCCAACCCATCATAAAAACATTATTTTCAAGATTATTTTTGATTATGTATTCTTTACACCAATCGAACAAACTACCATTTCCATAAATTTCAGATCTAATATTGAACCCTTTTTTTATTAATACATTTACCGCATTCAAAAAATCTTCTATACCTTTATATTTCTCTAGCCAACCAAGATACAGAATTTTTAATTCTTCATCTTTATTATCTGCTTTAGGTATTGTTTTCAGATAGTTCTCTGAATTAATCCAATTATTAATAACTACAAATTTTGATTCAGGCTGTTTAATATCGATTCCTTTATAAAGCTTCTTCCAGACTTCTCCCTGACATATCCAAAAATCTGAAGAACGAATAACATATTTTAAAAAAGACCTTAGAAAAAAAGAAGCCTTTATTTGTTCCAACAGAAGACCTGATCTTGGCGCAAAAATAACCCTTTTGCCAAATAATTTGGCGATTAAAGCCATCAGGCCTTTTTCAAAAAAACTAAAACCAGAGCTTGAGAAAAGTAAAACTGTATTTACTTTTGAAAATAACAGATGTTTTTTAAAAAGAAAGTCGCGATTTAATCCCTTAAATAATCGTATATGTAAAGGTGGTGACGGTATTGATATTGAGGTAGTATCAATCAATATAAAGTTATATTTATTCTTCAGATCAGAATTAACCAATGAATTACATGCAAATATCTGCCCCCCGTATCCGCCATCTTCAGTTTGATTTCTGAAGGCTCCAACAAATAGCACATTTTTTTTCATTCTTAAATTGTCGTTTTAGATTTATTAATCCAAATCGCTAAATTTAAACTCTTCCATAATAGGAAACCAAAATTTCCTTTTCCATTTTTATGTTGTTCTATCATTTTAAGTAATTTTTCTGAGTCAAGTATGGCTTTACACTTTTCATTTGATACTTGCTCTTTAAAATAAGAGTATAGAGATGTTTGTAACCAATATGAATAAGGCACACTAAATCCGGTTTTAGGTCCATATAAAATATCATTAGGTACCACTCCTTCCATTGCTTTTTTAATAAGATATTTTTTTACCCCATTTTTAATTTTAAGTTCGGGACTAAGACTTAGCATATACTCTGTAAGATTTTTATCCAAAAAAGGAATTCTTACTTCCATAGAATTCGCCATGGTTGCCTTGTCTACTTTTTCAAAATATGTATCCTTTAAAATAATCTGAGTATCGGTATAAAACAATTTTTGCAAAGAATCTAATTCATTGGAATAACAATGATAAACTTCTTCATAGCGTTTAAATGGATTACATTCAGACAAACTAGTTTTAAAAGTATTATTCAATATTTGTAAGGGATGAGAATATTTCGATTCCATAGTTAACAATAAAGCATTTCTTATAGCAGGTGATGAATTTCCTATTGCATTTAAAAATCTTTGAAAACGCAATAATCTAGTGTTTTCTGTTTTCGAAAAACTTATCATCGGAGAAATCGGAGCTAATATTTTCCACCAATTACGATTTTTCATTGTGTTATAACGACTATAGCCACCAAAAAACTCATCGCCACCATCACCTTGCAACACAACTTTTATACTTCCTTTAAGTTGTTGTGTAAGTAGAAATAAAGGAATGTTTGCTGCATCTCCAAAAGGCTCATCATGTGCATTAACAAGAGCTTCTATACTTTCTATAACATTTGTCCCAGATATTTGAATTTCGTGATGATTTGTTCCAAATTTTTTTGCAACTGATGCTGCTTTTGCAAGCTCATTAGGTCCTTTTATAAAGTCGAAACCAACACTATAGGTATTAATTTTCCCTGAATAATACTTTGATGCAATCGCTGTAATTGCCGAGGAATCTATACCACCGCTTAAGAAAACACCAACTGGTACATCACTTATTAAATGTCTTTTTACTGATTGATCGAGTAAGATTTTAACTTGCTCTATTGCCTCAGCTTCTGAAACAGAAATCTGAGTTATATCAGAAATTTGAAAATATGGAATTTCTGTAGAACTTGTTTTAGAAATTACCATATAATGACCTGCACTCAATTCACATATTTCATTATAAAAAGTAAGGTTTCCCATCGGATTGCCATACCACAAATATTCCGTAAAAGCTTGTTTATTTATTGTTGTATTTACCTCAGGATGTGCCAAAATTGATTTCATTTCAGAAGCAAATACCAATACGTTAGTATCTTTATAATAGTATAATGGTTTTATACCAAAAGGATCGCGAGCCAGAATTAAACTTTTACTTTCATTATCATAAATGGCCATTGCAAACATACCATTAAACTTCTTAAAACAATTTCTACCCCAAATAATATAAGCATTTAAAACCACTTCAGTATCCGATTCAGTATGAAATACCACACCTGTTGTTATTAAATCGTCTTTAATTTCTTTAAAATTATAAATCTCCCCATTAAATACAATACTATATCTTTTGTTATAACTAAACATTGGCTGGTTTGCAGCCATTGATAAATCAATTATACTTAACCTTCGATGCCCAAGTGCTGCGTTTTCGAAAAGTGCAATACCTTTTGAATCTGGCCCACGATGAGCAATCTTATCAGTAATTAAATTGATTATTGCTGAATCAACTTTAGAATTATTGAAATTATATATG
>CAIQJL010000092.1 GCA_903872185.1 uncultured Bacteroidota bacterium
CACAGAAGAAAAGATAATAAAAGAAGAAAAAACTATTTATAACAAATCTGAAATTGCTGATTTACCAAATGTATTAAAAACATTACAAGAAACTGCAACTCCAATCTTGGAAAAACTAATTGCCCGGCCATCTATGTCAACTGCAGAGGTTTTTGCAGAAATTATATTAGAAACAGGTATAAAATACAAACTTAATGTTATAATAAATTATAGCAAAGAGCTTAAAGAATGTGTAAACAATTTCGATATTGAAAAATTAAAATTTTTACTAAAAAAATATTCTACAATTATTAATGATTTTAATAATTTAATAAAAGAAAATATTTAATTTATTCCATTAACGTTGGACTTACTGGTAAGTTTATATGAAAAGTAGTTCCTTTTTTATCTTCACTTTCAATAGTAATACCTCCTTCTAAAAATTCTATTATATCATTACAAAGAAATAAACCCAAACCCATTCCGGCTTCAGAAAAAATATTGTTTGTCATTATTTTCTTTTCAATAGAAAACAATTGATTTATTTTCTCTTTATTAATACCCACACCCGAATCGCAAACATTAACAGAAAAACTACCATCATCTGAAAGACTATAATTTACTCTAATTTTTCCACCAAAAGGAGAAAATTTAATTGCATTTGTTAAAAGATTTCTTAAAACTATTTTTAATAGATCTTTGTCCGTTGTTATACTTACTTCAGGGCTAACTTCATTAATAATTGTTAATCTTTTTTCGGTTAAATTAGATAAATATAATTGTGATAATTCACTTACTAGTATATATAAACTTAGGGATACTGGCTTAACTTTAATTTTACCAAATTGAACCCTGCCCCAAACCAATAAATCGTTAACTATAGTGAATGATTCTTTTATTGAATTGTCAATTATTTCTATAGCTTCGCTAAGTTCGCTTATTTTATTCTGGTCTTTTTTTGTTTTCGCAACATTAGTCATGTTAGAAATAATAGAGAGCGGAGTTCTTAAATCATGTGCAATTACAGACATTAAAATACTTTTAAAAGAGTTTTGATATAAAAGTTCCTTTTTTTGCGACTGTATTTTTAAATGTGTTGAAACTCTTGCTAAAAGTTCTTCTGTATTAAAAGGTTTGGTAATGTAATCTACTGCTCCTATATTAAAACCATGTGTTATATCTTTTGAATCGTTTTTAGCAGTAATAAAGATTATAGGTATCTCTTTTGTTGCCGGATTTTCTTTAATTTTTTTACAAGTATCAAAACCATTAATTCCAGGCATCATAACATCTAACAATATTAAATCAAAACTACGTGTTTTTAACCAATCCAAAGCATCATAACCATTTGTAGCAAACTCAATCAAATAATTAGCTTCTCTTAAAATATTTCCAAGAATTTGAATATTCTTATGCATATCATCTACTACAAGAATTGAAGCTAATATCTTTTTATCTGGTTTCATTTAATTTAAATATTCTGTTTGTAAATTTATAAAATCTTCTTTAAAAATACTCATGATAATTATTTTGACGTTTTTTGCGAAATTATTAATTCCGTTTACTAAAGCTCTTTAGAAAAATAAATAATAGCTTCGACTCAATCGCTTATTATTTATTTAGTTGCAACCAAAGAACAATTTTTTAGAATACTTACTTTCTTTATTATAAACACTTACAAAATAAATTCCAGTTTTTAATTCTGCCACATCGGCATTCCAAACAAACTCATTTCCTTTAGGAATAAATTGTTTAGCAATAACTCTTGATGTGCAATCAAAAATAACAATTTCGCTACCCACCCATTCTGAGCTATAATTAAAAACTACTTTTTTATTAGCAGAAAATATTTTCATGCCTAAATTATTAATGTCAGTAGTTTCAACAGTTGTTGCGTCATCAGGCACTAAATAATAAATAGAATCGGAACTATTATTTATAATCCACAAACCATTATCGTCACAAGCAACACCATTAGGATAAGCACCACCGGGAGTTTGAATTGATTGTAATACAGCATGAGTAACAGGATCAATCATATTAGTAGTTTGAGATGGATTATCATTAACCCATAAATATTTTCCATTATATGATATCCCAGATGGGAAGTTTCCCACCGACTCGAAACCATGGCTTAATTGTAATTGAGAAGATAAACCAAAAAGCGAATCGTTTGCGGCAGCAGGATTGGGTCCTTTTGTATCATTAAACCATAAATCGTTGTCAGCAAAGCAAAGTCCAGTAACATAAAGCGGATTATAAATACTGGTCAAATCAATTGTGTCGATAATAACACCCGACATTGTATACTCAATAATCTCTTTTGAAATATTATCCAATATGTACATTTTATTATCATAAAAAGTAATTCCATAAGGTTTTTGAATTGCTATTGAAACCGTACCCACAACATTACCTGTGTTTGGAGAAACTTTATACACTACAAAATCATTGTATCCTGTTACCCATAACATATTATCATAAAACGCAATTGAAGTAGGAATAGTACAAGGTGATGGAAAGGCAAGTTGTACAGGTATAATTTGAGCTTCCATACTTTTAGCACTAACATTTAAATTAATTAATGGAGAATTGCAATCTGTTGGCACACCCATATAATCAAGACTTTTCTGAGCCCATGTTTGAATACTCATCAAACAAACTGTTATTAAGATTATGGTTTTCATGTTTTTTTTATTTACTATGTAAAATTACATCCTAATGAACTCCGCATCTAGAGCAGTTTAACCTAATTTCACAGGTATATTACACCAAATATTATCAGGTGTTTTTACGCATAAGTAAATTATAGAAACTTATTCAACAAGCGACAACCAATTTTCTGCTGCTTTGATAGAAGAGAAAAGTTTAATGTTTACCTGAGCTTTATTCAATTTATCAATTAGCAACAAAGTGTAAGCAGTTAATATTGGGTCTTCCTGGACTATTGCCGCTATTATTTTAATCTCAGAATTATATTCAATTTTTTTTTCTGAAATAACCTATTTCATTTATCGAAATATCAATATTAGATTGGCTGAAATCGGCAATTATTTTAATCTTCTTATTATATGTAAGAGCAGGAAATTTTTGAGTAAACACTAATAATTCTTCAACGTTAATTTTATTGCTAAAATTAACGTTGTATATTTTGTTACTTTGGTTATATTTGTAATTAACCATAAACTGTAATTGAAAAACATTTTATTTTTTCAACACATTATTAAAAGCAACTCTTTTATCGTTTTTATATGCTACTATAAATGCATCTTGATATTTAGTTGAACTAGAAATTATTCTTTTTGCTTCGCTTGCTGCTTTATATGAATAATACTCTCCAACCATATATTTTACAAACTCCTGCTGATCTTTTTTATCTTCCGACAATGGAGTTAATCCATGAAACTCATTAACATCAATTTTTTTAGTAAAAGCACCTATCTGCACTTTATATACTATTAATTCCAGAGGTTCATTAAGCTCAACGTTAGCCTTAGTTTCATTTATAATAGCTTTTGTCTCAGTTAAATTAGAGATAACGCTTTGGGGTTTTCTTTCGTTTGGGGTATTTAAATCAGCAGATAAAATTGGGTATTCACTTTTATTAATTGGCATATTATAATATAAAGAATATGCTTGTTCATATTTTTTTATTGCTTCTAATTTTAACAAATTAGCTTTTTTTAAATAATCTATTCCATCTTCAAAATTAAAATCGTAACTAGCTTTTTCTTGATTTATATTTGCCTTCTTATATAATTCTTGTGCTTCTTCGTTTAATTCAATAATTTGTTTTTGATACTTATGATTTTTTGCCATTAATACACCGGTTGTTGGAAAATGGTCTTCGTAAATTTTAAACAATAAACTATTTCCCATTTCAAATAGCTCTTCTGCATCATATCTTAAAGATATTTCATGTTTTTCTTGCCTATTTATTTTTTTTTCAATCTTTAACTTATTCTCAATTTCATTTGTGTTAACGATTGTTTTCTTAATCTCATTTATTTCTTTAACTACAAGATCAGCATCTTTTACACATTGTTTTGCTTCAGTTGATAGTTCTTTTATATTCAATAATAAATCTTTTTCTTTTAAACTTAGTTTTAAATGCTTTGTAATCTTTTCGCTTTTTACTTGTCTAATAGATTGTTCCAATTCACTATTTTCAAGTTTGTTCATATTTATATTTGCAACTAACTTTTTATCATTATTTGACTGTTGTGAAAAACTTGTAACATTTGAAAATAAAAAAACAAATGCTATGAATGTTGTTTTATTAAACATTCGTATTCTCGAAAAAATTAATTTCATGTCTGTTTTTTTTAATATTAGTTAAAATTAATTACTACTCTAAATGAAAACAAGAGTATTAATACCCGAATATTTTTAAGTAATTTTACTAACTTTTGTTATATTATTTGTAAAAACAGTTGAATTAATTTTTCTTTATTAAAATGAAATTTTAAGTTTTATAGCCGACTTAACACTAGGGCTAATTGCCTGCCCTTAAACTTATTGCGACTAATCTATTTATTTGATTAATTTAAATTTAATGAACTTATTTTATAATATAATTAGTAAAAAGACCGCCATTAATTATATTCCATGGTTCTTCAGATAATTGGGTTATAAAGTAAAAATTATTGAAAATAATATTTAGAATTGTTCCTATTATTTCTAAAAATTAATTTGGACAGCTATATAAAAATCTAATATTCTTTTTTGTTTTTTATATCATTATTCAGAACTATTCTTTTTTGATTTTTATAAGCAACAACAAAAGCATCTTTATAAGGAGTTGTTATTGAAATAATTCTTCTGGCTTCATTTGCTGCTTTGAATGAAAAATATTCACCTACCATATATTTAGAAAATCCTGCTTGATCTTTTTTATCTTCAAATAAAGGATATAGACCATTAAATTCTTTAACGTTAACTGTTTTCCTAAAGGCACCTACCTGAACTTTAAAAACGACTCTGTTTTCCATATTGTTAAATGACTTGATTTCTGCAGGCTTAGCCTGATTTAATGTGTCTTCTGCTATATTTTTGTCAACTTTTGCAAATTTAATAGCATTTGTATCTAAAGAATTGTTTTTTATCATCTCTGTTGATTTGATATCATTAACATTCTCAATTATATTTTTTTTGGCTAATTCTTCCTTATTATTAAGACTATTATTTTGCACATTATTGTCGCTTAACTGAGTGCTAGTTTCTGAATTGCTATCATTTTGAATATTATAATATAAATAATACAACTGTTCAAATTTTATTATCGCCTCTCTTTGATAAAATGTTGCTCTTTTTAAATATTCTAACTCTTCTTTATATTCTAAATCAATATTATCATTATCCTTTATTTTTATGGCTTTTGCGAATGACTCTTTTGCTTGTTTTACTATATTATTTATTTGCTGCTTTTTGTTAATCTCAATTTTTTCGATATCAGAAATTGAAGGAACATGATTCTCATAAATATTAAATAAGAGACTATTACCAATTTGATACAATTCTTCAGCATCATATTTATAAGTTATTTCGCTATTTTCTTTTCTAACAATTTTCTTATACGACTTTAACTTACTAGATTGATCTTCCGAGGAATTAATCATTTTCTGAGTTTCTGCAACTATCTCCTCATGAACTATTTCAGCCTCTTTTAAGCCATCTAAAGCTTCACTAAACGATTTCTTTATCTCAATTATTAGATTTTTCTCGTTAGTCTCTAAATTCATTTTTTGTGAAATTTTTTCAAATTTCTCAAGGCAAGTAGATTGTTCATCTATATTACTTTCAGATATATTTATTGGAATTCCTACTGAGGTCTTTTTAATAGATTTTAACGACTGTGAAAAACAGTAAAAATTAGAAATAAAAAGTACAAATATTAAGATAAAAAATTTATTATACTTTTGGCTTTTTAAAACAATTTGCTTCATAAATATTTGATTTGAAAATTATGTAAAATTAATCACTTTACTATTTGAATACAAGAGAAATAACACCTATAAAATTTTTAGTGTTTTACCTTAAATAATTATAGGTGTTTGCATAAATGTTTTAATTAACCTTACTTTTATAAAATAAAAAATACATTTAATTTAACACTCCAAAAATACATTATCTTATATTAATCAGTACATTACTAAAATTTTATAAATGGAATTGTTTTACAGAAAAATAGGCATAAGCGGACCACCATTAATTATTCTTCATGGTTTATATGGTTCGTCGGATAATTGGATTTCTGTTGCAAAACTTCTTGAAAACCATTTTGAGATTTTTTTAATTGATCAACGTAATCATGGAAAGTCACCACACTCAAATGATTTTAACTATGAACTTTTAAGTAATGACCTATTTGAATTTTTTGCTAAACACAATATTGTAAAAGCATCTATAATCGGGCACTCTATGGGTGGGAAAGCTGCAATGTTTTTTGCTAAAAAATATCCCGAATTAATAAACTCATTACTTATTATAGACATTGCTCCAAAAAATTATCAAAACATTTATAGCCCCGAACTTGTAACACATAACAAAATTATTGAAACTTTACTTTCAATAAACTTAAATGAGCTAAAAAGTCGCGAACAAGCCGACGAAGAAATGGCAAAAAATATTGATTCAATAAAACTAAGATCTTTTCTACTTAAAAACCTACATCGAAATAAAAACGGAAATTTTGAATGGTTATTAAATTTAAAATCTATCTCAGAAAACTTTAACAATATTGCAGATGGATTCGAAAAAATTGAATGGGAAAATATAGAAATTTCGGGATTTCCTGTGCTATTTGTTAAAGGAGAAAATTCTAAATATATTTTAGATGAAGATTTGCTATTAATTAATAAACTTTTTCCAGCAACTGAAATATTTGAACTATCTAACACAGGACATTGGCTTCATGCAGAAAAACCGAATGATCTTGCAGATAAAATTATTTCTTTTATTTTAAATTAAGCGTGCTCTATATTTTCATCTAAAAGAAGAGGTTCACCTTTATATCTCAATAAAAGTTGAGCTAAAGCTAAAACATCTTTTTCGCAATATTTCACAATTCTTGGCAAGTCTTTTTCTACATAATAAACTCTTGCAACATCGGCGCCCGAAATATCATCTTTAGGAGTAGGAATATCAAAAATAGCAGTTAACAAATTTAACGATGTATAATGTTTATAATCGCCAAACTTCCATAATTCAAGTGTATCTAAATGCTTTATTTCCCATGGTTTTTTGCCAGAATTATCTAAAATTTTGGGTAGTTTAAGTCCATTAATTAAACCCCTTCTTGCTATATAAGGATAATCGAATTCTTTACCATTATGAGCACAAAGAATATGATCGTTAGAATTAAAATGAGAAACCAGCATTTGAAAAAATTCCTCTAGCAACTTCTTTTCATCATCTCCAGAAAAAGATTTAAGTCTAATTTTCTTATCACCTTTTTCAGAAATAACACCAACAGAGATACAAATTATTTTACCAAACTCTGCAAAAATTCCTGCACGTTCATATACCTCATCAGAAGATTTTTCATCACGAAAAGTTTTTGCTTTATCGTCCCAAAGTTTTTGAAATTTATTTGAAACATCAGAATAAGTTGGAAACTGAGGTACTGTTTCTATATCAAGAAACAAAATATTTGAGATTCTAATTTCATCAAGCATGGCCTGTTGTTTTATTTAGTTTTCTTTCAATAAAATGCGTTAAAATATCAATTGCAACTAAATTATCGCCTCCTTGAGGGACAATTAAATCGGCAAAAGATTTTGTAGGTTCAATAAACTGAATATGTGATGGCTTTACAGTTTTAATATATCTTTCTAATACTTTATCTACTGATCTTCCTCTTTCAATTATATCACGTTTAATAACCCTAATAAGCCTGTCGTCAGCATCAGCATCAACAAAGACTTTGATGTCACAAATATTGCGCAATTTAGGATTTGTGAAAATTAATATCCCTTCAACAATCACAACTTTTTTAGGCTGAACAGGAATAAATTCAGAAGAACGGGTACATGTTAAATAAGAATATATAGGCATTGGAATTGTCTCGCCTTTCTTTAAACGACTAATATGATCAACAAGTAAATCAAATTCAACTGCATTTGGATGATCGAAATTAATTTCCAACCTTTCATCCATTGGCATTTTACTATTATCTCTGTAATACGCATCCTGGGGCATAACAACAACTTCATCTTTTGGACAACGCTCAATAATTTTTTTAACAACTGTTGTCTTTCCCGAGCCAGTTCCGCCAGCAATGCCTATAATTAACATATTATAAATTTTACCACAATATATGAAGTTGTTTTATATTCTAAAAATTTTTTTAATCTCTTTTTAACATCTTTATTTAGTTTTTTATTAGCAGGCTGCCTATTTGTGAATTATCCAAAAAATTCATTAGATTTGCTTTACTAATTCCCTGTAATATGAAAAACATTTTATTCTTTTTAATTTTTACAGTTGCAATATTTTCATGTAAAAAAGACAAACCAGAGCCTGCACCAACTATTCCAAATAGCGCAAATGCCTTAATCACTTTTTCAATTCCAGGCCAGTTATCTTCAGTTATTAGCCCAGGTGCACATACTGTAGTTATTACTATGCCTTTTGATGTTAAACTTGACAGTCTTGTTGCTGCAAATTTCACCATTCCATCAGGAGCTACAATAAAAATTGGAACCATACCTCAAACAAGTGACGTAACTTTAAATAATTTTATTTCTCCCATTACTTATACTATTACTGCAGAAAACGGAACAGCAATACAAGATTGGACTATTACTGCCGATTATGAAACGTATTCATATTTATTAGAAGATTTTCCTACAACAAATGAATCATTCTATATGGAAATTGATAGTACTAATTTACAAGGATATTCACTTGAAACTCCTGGTAAAGGTAAAATTTGGAGTTTTTTAGGGCTAGGTATTGAAGCAACGGATACTTTAGATTTTCTTTCACCTTCTGCTCATCCTGCAGGCTCACAATTTCCAAGCGCATCAGTAGTTGTAAAAGATCATAGTTCCTCTTTTGATATGTTTGCTTCAAATTCAAGCACTAAATCAGAGCTAATTGGAATGTATGGTTCTGTAAATGGAATGCTTATTTCTGTTCCAACAACAAATCGTTTAACCACGTTAAAATTTCCATCAGAGTTTGGTGTAAATTTTATTGATGACGGTGCTTTGCAAAAAGACACATCTATAACATATTCAGGATTTCCTGTTACTGTATCATTACAGGTTGATATTAATACTGAGAGTAATATTGATGCTAATGGAATTGTAAAAACACCCATTGGAATTTTTAAATGTGTTCGCGAACATAATGTACAAATAAGACATACTCAGGTATTAGTTGCAGGTGCTTCATACCTGGATCAATCTGACACAACCCGCACTTATAATTATTACAACAAAGAAAAAGGTTATCCTGTTATTATTGTAGAGGTTGATGCTTCAGAAAACATTAAAAAAATTAAACATCAAAAATAATTGCAATAAGTTTATTGTGCTTTTGTATATAAAATTTAATTTTTTGTTACAAGAATAAAATACTTTATCAGGTGAAAATACCTGCGTAAATATTTCAAAAAACCGTAATAATACTCTTTTTTAATTAACTTAATTAAAGGAACTTTGATTATAAAAGTATCTTTTACTAGCATTCTATTTTTTCAAGAGATATTATTTTCAGACTAAAAAATGAAGACAAAAAATAAAATACTGCTTTCTCTTTTTATCACAATAGTTTTAGTTTTTTGCAGTTTTTTATTTTTAGTACAATTAAATAATAACAATTTACAAAATACTATTAACATTGAAAAGGACATACACAAAAAAACAATAATCACAATTACATCTTTTCATTCAGAGAATCTTGCAGAAATCGTTAAAGATTATGGCTGTTATGATCAAATGATAGCTTTTATGAAAACCCATGATACATTATGGGCTAAATCTGACATTACAATTATTAGTTCATTTAAGATGGATGCTGTATGGGTTTACGACATTAAAAAAGAAAAATTATATACAGAATACTCAGATATAATATACTCTGAACCGTATGCACCCGACGAATCTTTAAATAAACTATTTGAAAAAAAAATCATTCATTTTTTTATTAGAATTCCTGAAGGAATTATGGAAATTAGTGGAGGGTCAATTAATAGCACAGAAGATATAAACAGAAAAGATTATGCTAAAGGTTACTTGCTTATAGGTAAATTATGGGACAAAAATTTTATTAAACTACTTACTGAACAAACCAATAGCAGATTAAAAATAAAACTTGATACTACTGTAACAGAAATAAACTCAAATCCTAACAAAATAAATCTTCCTCTATACTCTTATGACAAGAAGATTATTGCAACTCTTTCTTCTATAAAAGAAAATCTCTTTTTAAAAAACAATAAAACTTTTAATCGCTTTATTTATCTTTTTTTCGGAATATTTTCAGTATTAATTCTATTAATTTTTTACTTTAGTTTTAAGAAATATGTTATTAGTCCACTCGGAAATATTATTACATCTCTTAAATCAAACGATGCTTCAATACTCGAAAAACTAAAAGTCAAACCTGATGAATTTGGAAGTATAGCTGAAATAATTATACAGTTTTTCGAGCAAAAAATTCAATTGGAGAATGATCTGTATGAAAGAAAAATTATTGAAATAAATTTACGCGAGAGCGAAAAAAGATTTAAAGATTTTGCTGAACTATTACCAGGGTTGGTATGCGAAGCAAATATTGACGGAAAGCTTACATTTGCTAATCGAGCAGCATTTGAAGCTTTTGGCTGGGAACCAAGCGAACTTAATGATTTATCTATTTACTCTATTTTTGCTCCTGAAGATGTGAATAATGTTAAAACAAATTTAGCTCGTCGTATTCAAGGAGAAAACCTGGGTTCAAATGAATATTTAGCATTAAGAAAAGACGGCACAACGTTTCCTGCTTTAGTATACGTAAATTTAATATATAACGATGGCCAACCCGAATCTATTAGAGGTGTAATGGTTGATATAACAACTATTAGAAATGCGCAAAAAGAAATACGCAAATTACTTCATGCAATAGAACAAAGTCCGAATACAATAGTAATCACAGATACTAAAGGAATTATTGAATACATTAATCCTCATTTCACTGAACTTACAGGATATACAAAAGAAGAGACTATAGGAAACAATCCCAATATATTAAAATCAGGCAAAATGACTGAAAATACATATAAAATGCTTTGGGAAACAATTAAGTCGGGTAATACCTGGAAAGGCGAATTTATAAACAAAAAGAAAAACGGAGAGCTTTATTGGGAGTATGCTACTATTTCTCCTGTAAAAGATAAGAAGGGCAATATCATAAATTTCATCGCTGTTAAAGAAGATATTACTGAAAGAAAAAGACTTGAACAACTAATAATTGACAGCAATGAAGAAGTAAAATCTCAAAATGACGAATTAGAACTTCAGCGAAATATTGCAACAAAGCAGAGAGATGAAATAATTGAAATAAATAATGAAATAAAATCGAGTATACGTTATGCAGAAAATATTCAAAAAGCAACTTTAACTCCAAAGATTCTTCTAGAATCATTATTCGATGATTACTTTATACTTTATCTTCCAAAAGATATTGTAAGCGGGGATTTTTATTGGGTAAAACATATAGGGAATAAAACAATTGTTGCTGTTGCAGATTGCACAGGACATGGAGTACCAGGTGCTTTTATGAGCATACTAGGAGTTGCATTTTTAAATGAAATTGTAAATAAAAAAGATGTGTATTTTGCAAATGAAATACTTAACGAACTTAGGGAACACGTTGTTATATCATTGCAGCAAATTGGTGTTTCTGGTAGCTCTCAAGATGGAATGGATATGGCTATAATAATAATTGATGAAACAGAAAATTCCTTACAATATGCTGGGGCAAATAATCAGGTTTGGGTAATAAATGAAAATTCATTAATTGAATTGTGTCCCGACAAAATGCCTGTAGGAATTCATGAAAAAATGGTTCCATTTAGAAACAATATTATTAAAATTCAAAAAGGCGATTTGATTTATTTATTTACAGATGGAATTGCGGATCAATTTGGAGGACCTCAATCAGAAGCAGGCGGGAAAAAATTCAAATTAAAACAATTAAAAGAATTATTAATATCAATCTCAACACTGCCATTGAAAAAACAGAAAGAATCTATAGAAATGGTTTTTAATAATTGGCGCAACGAAATTGAGCAAACTGATGATGTTACAATAATGGGAATAAAAATATAAACTTTTATTTATTTTGTTATAATAAAAAAGGCTATTGAATTTCAATAGCCTTTTTTGTATATTTATTTTTTTACTCTAAACTTCCAACCGCTTTTTCAACTTCATGAAGAATTTCGCAAGTCTGAACCAAAGCTTTCATAGTATTATGATCAGGATATAATGGACGATCAATATCTAAATAATCTATATGTTTTCTTATTACATCTTTTGCAACCTGAGTTCCTTTTCCAAATATAAATTTCTCTTCATATTTTTCACGCAAATCCAATGCCTGAGCTGCTGCCATAAATTCTATTCCTAAAATTCCAAAAGCATTATCTAAAATCTGAATGTTTTTTATAGCAGTATTCATTCCCATAGACACAAAATCTTCCTGATCGGCAGCAGCAGGAATAGATTGAATAGATGCCGGTGCAGACAAAATTCTTTGTTCTACAATTTGCATATCTGCTGTATACTGACTTAACATCATACCAGAAAACATTCCTGCACCCTTTGTTAAGAATGGAGGTAAACCAACACTTAGGGCTGGATTATTTAAACGATTTAATCTTCTTTCGGATAAAACGCTAACCATTGTTACAGCAGCACCAATTAAATCCATTGGCAAAGAAACCGGTGTACCCTGAAAATTTGCACCAGAAAGTTGTATGTTTTCGTCAGGAAAGAAAATTGGGTTATCTCCTACTCCATTTAATTCAATTTCTACCTGTGAACGAGCCCATGCAACAGCATCATGAGCGGCACCAATAACTTGCGGTGTTGAACGCATACTATAAGCATCCTGAACTTTTACTTTAATTCTTTTTTCTAATAAATCGCCATCAGTTGCTACTCTTCTAATTGCAGCAGCGCTTCTCATTGCTCCTTTAAAACCACGGATCTCATGAATCTTATGATTGTAAGGCCCAAAATTAGCTCTTAAAGCTTCAAGCGACATAGTACATGCAATTTCAGCTTGTTTTAACCAATTATTAACATCGTACAAATATATTGCACTCATTGCAGTCATAACATTAGAGCCATTAATAGTAGCTAGACCATCACGAGCTTGTAAACCAGGAATAGGAATCTCTGCTTTTTCTAATGCTTCTTTTCCTGTAAGAAATTCACCTTTATAATAAGCATGACCTTCGCCCATCATTAATAGAGCAATTTGTGACATAGGAGCTAAATCGCCACATGCTCCTACCGAACCTTTTTTACAAACAAATGGAGTTACTCCTTTGTTTAGCATATCTACCAATGTTTGTGTTATCTCTATTCTAACACCTGAATTACCATGTGCATGTACATTAATCCTACCTAGCATTGCTCCTCTTACATGTTCTAACGGCATAGCCTCACCAATACCTGCTGCATGATTATACACTAAATACTTTTGAAATTCTTTTACCTGATCATCATTTAATACAACTTCAGAAAATTCACCAATACCTGTATTTACTCCATACATTATTTCATGTGCATCAACTTTTCTTTCGAGCATTGCGCGACATTTATTAATTTTTTTCACAGATTCTGGATGCAATTCAACTTTTTCTCCATGACGTGCAACTTTTACTACATCATCAATTGTAATTCCGCTACCTTTAACTATAAGTGTCATAAATAAATAATTTTATTTTAATGATTTATTAATCTTTTTTTAGATTCCTCGAAATAAACGAAAAAAGATGAGATATAGAAATGATAAATTTCATCAGTTCTTAGTTTTAAAAAAATAAAAAGATTTTTTAATCAAAAAATAGAACTACAACAAGGCTTTATGGTTTATCTTTGCACAAATTTAATTTATGAAACTTTATTTTCGATTTTCGATTTTACTCGTTGGTTTAATTTTTTCCTTAATATCAACAGCTCAAATACCTGCCGGATACTATGATTCTGCTGCAGGATTAACAGGAGCACCACTAAAAACTGCATTATATAATATTATTAAAGGTCATACGGTACAATCTTACCCTTTATGGTCATGGTACGACAATACAGATTTAAAATCTGATGGGAAAATTTGGGATATTTATACCGACGATTGTGTTTTTACTTATTCAACAGATCAATGCGGTAGCTATGCTAATATTTGCGACTGCTATAACAATGAACATTCCTTTCCTAAAAGCTGGTTTGGCGATGTGTCTCCAATGAATTCAGATATATTTCATCTGTATCCTACTGATGGAAAAGTAAACGGAATGCGCTCTAATTATCCATATGGAGAAACTTCCACTGGAACTGTTTATGGTAATAGCAAATTAGGTAACAGCACTTTTTCAGGATATTCAGGTACTGTTTTCGAACCTGCTGATCAATACAAGGGGGATTTAGCAAGAGGATACCTATACATGGTTACACGTTACGAAAACGTTGTTGCAGGCTGGGAAGCCGACGACCCAAATGGTGATGCGATGTTAGATGGTACTTCATTTCCTTGTTTTGAACCATGGGCTTTATCATTACTTCTAAAATGGAATGCTCAAGATCCTGTTAGTCAAAAAGAAATTGATAGAAATAATAAAATTTACACTTTAGTTCAACATAATCGCAACCCATATATTGACCATCCTGAATGGGTCACTTCCGTTTGGGGCCCAGCTTCAGGAATAAATAATATTGAAAATAATATTTCTGTTTCAGTTTATCCAAACCCTGCATCTACAATAGTAAATATTAGTATAAATTCCAATATTAATAAGCCATACGAATTAAGCTTATTCAAATCAGATGGAACAAATATTTTCACAAAAACTGAGAATAATAAAAATGAGGCAATAGATTTTTCGGGATTGCCAGCTGGTGTTTACTTTGTTAAATTAAAGTCTGCGATTTTTTCTAAAATCGAGAAAATTGTAATATTAAAATAAGAATAGAAATATTCTTCTACATTTTAAACCTAATAAGTCTATACAGACCTGTTAGGTTTTTTTAATTTTAAATTAATAACTTTATCCCGATTAGTATTTTATCATGGAAAATTTATCATTAAATATAGTTACGGGCAGATCTGAAATAATATTCGGTTATTATTCTGAGAGATTAAACTTTCTTTCAAAAAACAGGAAAATAATAGTTATTTGCGATAAAAATGTAAATGAACTTTATTCTGATATTTCTAAAAATTATTCTGTTATAAATATAACCGCTTTAGAATCTGAAAAAACAATTCAAATTGTTGAGCAAATTTACATTAAGCTTTTGGAATTAAAAGCCGACAGATCAACTTTATTAGTAGCTATTGGAGGAGGAATTATTTGTGACATTACTGGTTACGTTGCAGCAACTTTTTATCGAGGATTATCTGTAATTCTAATTCCAACAACTCTTTTAGCAATGGTTGATGCGTCGATTGGGGGTAAAAATGGTGTAAATTTTAATGGCAATAAAAATATTGTTGGAGTTATTCGACAACCCGAAGCAATTATTATCGATACAACATTTCTAAAAACATTACCACCCGAAGAATTTAAAAATGGAATTGCTGAGATTATTAAACATTCAATTATTTCTGGCGGTGAATTCTATAATTTAATTTTAAATAATGCCGAATTAAAATCAGGAATAGTTTCAGAAAATATTTTGCAATCAGCAATAAATATAAAAATAAATATTGTTGCCTCAGATGTTAATGAAAAAGGATTAAGAAAAGTTTTAAATTTTGGACATACTCTTGGACATATAATAGAACTAAAACAAGGAATTAGTCACGGCAAAGCAATTGCTATAGGAATGATGATGTCTGCAATAATTTCGGCTCATTTTAATAAATGCAGTAAAAAAACAGTTGAAGAAATTTACAATTTGTTAACTTTCTATAATCTTCCGGTAAAATCTTCTTTAGACATTGCAGAAATTGTAAAATATTTAAATTCCGACAAAAAGAAAGATGCCGAGTTATTACATTTTGTTTTTATTAAAAACATAGGAGAGATAATGCACGAAGGAATTTCTATTAACTTCTTACAAAATGAACTTCTAGAAATTTTTAAATAATTTTATGAAAGTCATTATTTACCCTTCTCAAATTGAGGGCAAGCTAACTGCTCCTTCTTCGAAAAGCATAGCACAACGTGCAATTGCAATATCTCTACTTACAAAGGGCACAAGTAAAATAAAAAATATTACATGGTCTAGCGACACTTTAGCTGCACTTTCTGTAGCACAAAATCTAGGTGCAACTGTTGAAATTACAGAAAATTCTTTAAACATTAATGGCGGAAATAGTCTTGATTCTGAAATCTTAGAATGTGGCGAATCTGGTCTATGTATGAGAATGTTTGCTCCAATTGCAGCATTATATAATCAACAATTAACTTTAAACGCATCTGGAAGTTTATTAAACAGACCTTTTGATATGATTGAAGATGCACTTATTAAATTAGGAGTAAATTGTGTGTCAAATAATGGAAAACCACCTTTTAAAATTCGTGGTCCAATAAAAAACGGAAATATAAAAATTGATGGCTCAATAAGCTCTCAGTTAATAACTGGCTTGTTAATTTCACTACCAACTATTAGCTCAGACAGCATTTTAGAAGTTGATAATTTAGTAAGCAAACATTATGTAGATGTAACTTTATCAGTAATGAATTCATTTGGAGTCTCTGCTGTAAACAAAAATTACAAACAATTTGTTATTAAAGGCAATCAAACATATAAACCAGCAGAAATTTATATCGAAGGAGATTGGAGCGGAAGTAGTTTTTTGCTTGTAGCAGCGGCTATTTATGGTAAAATTAAAGTTACAAATCTTTTCATGAATAGCTTTCAACCAGATAAAAAAATAGTTGAAGTTTTAAAACTAGCTGGAGCAAACATTAGTGTTAAAAACGACACTGTTACCTGTAAGCATGGTTCGCTAAATTCATTTAACATAGACGCAACTGATTGTCCCGACCTCTTTCCCCCTTTAGTTGCACTTGCTTCAAACTGTAAAGGAAAAAGTATTATTACCGGAATAAATCGATTAATTTATAAAGAAAGTAATAGACTTGAAATTCTTATTCGTGAATTTTCAAAAATGGGTGTCAAAATAAACAAAAACAATAACTCATTAGAAATTGAATGTGGAAACTTAAAATCAGTAGAAATAAATCCTGAAAATGATCATAGAATTGCAATGGCTGCTGCCATAACTTATATGGGCTGCAATGAAAAAATAATAATTCATCAATCAGAATGTGTAAATAAATCTTATCCTGGATTCTGGGAAGAAATTAAATGTATGGGAATTAAAACAGAAGTAATACATGATTGATAAAGAAAACTGGTGGTACGAAGAAAAACAAGGACTTAAGCTTATTAAATTTCATCATTTTGAAAAGCATCCAAATTTCGGATATTTTGTTACAACTAGAATTTCGGGAAAAAGTACGGGTAATTTATCATCTCTAAATCTAGGATTTCAAGATTACGACACTATTGAAAATGTAATTGAAAACAGAAAACTAATTTCTGACTCACAAAATATTCCTTTTAATTCTTTTGTCTTTTTAAGACAAACTCACAGCAATAATATAAAAATTGTAAATGAATCGGATAAAGCAAAAGGACTTTTATTAAAAGCTACAGCCATTCAAGATACTGATGGTTATATTTTAACACAACGCGATATTTGCCCGGTAGTCATGACTGCAGATTGTGTACCTGTGATTTTGTTTGATCCAATTAAGAATATTGCAGGTATATTTCATGCTGGATGGCGTGGCACATTAAAACTTATTGCTCAAAAAGGGTTAAATATCATGAAAAATGAATTTGACTCTAACACTTCTGATGTATTAGTCTCTATTGGCCCATCAAATGGCCCCTGTTGTTACGAAGTAGGACCTGAGGTTATTGATGAAGTAAAGAAAGTTTTTCCAAATAACATAAACGAACTAATTACTAACAAAAACAATAAATTTTATTTGAATTTGTGGGCTGCAAACAAAGTTCAATTATTACAGGAAGGCATTATAGAAAACAATATTATTATTTGCAATGCCTGTACTTTTCATAATCCAGAAATATTCTTTTCATACAGATACTCAAGAGGGATTACTGGCAGGATGGGATCAGGAATTTATTTTAGAAGTTAAATTATTATTTAGCCAAAGCCTTGCAGAATCTAACTCGTTAAACATTACACAAGTCCAATCAATTTCAGAAATTTCTTTTTTATATATTTCAATTAAACTAGCAAATTCATCACTTTTACCAACTAGTGCAACTAACATGGAGTTATTCCATCTAGAGGCTGCTTTATCTAATACTCCAATAATTTCAACTTCTTCTTCAGTAATAAGAATTTCTTTAGTATTAGTATAATCCCAAAGCTGGTATTTCATTGTTTCAAATTGATCATAAGAATACAAAAGTTTATTAATTTGAATAAGATCATTACCAGTTAATTTCTCACTGAATTTTATATAAACTCCATTTCTTTCAAAATCTATTTTATATCCAATTCCCATTTTCTTATTTTCAAGCGAACTATTTAACTGTTAAATTAAAAGCTAATATATTAATTTTATATTTTACAAACAAATTTTCAAAAAAAAAGACTGTGATTTTCACAGTCTTTTAAATTAATGTTATTTTATTTCTATTCAATTTTTGAAATTCGTTTTGAAATAACTCTTATTCCATCATCTATTGATAGAAAATATACCCCTGCATTACAACCGGATAGATTAAGCTGTGTTAAACTTATTCCTTTAGAAATTTCTTGCGATAAAACCCTCTTTCCTAAAACGTTATAAATACTTATTACAGCGTTATTCTCTTTAACTGTAGAAAACTCAATGTTAATATAATCTGTTGTTGGATTAGGATAAATAAGAATTTCATCATTAATTTCATTTACAGTTTCAGGCATAGAAGTTATTGTTGAGCTATCCCATTTATATATTCCACCATCCGTTGAACTCACATTAAATCCACCAGCCCATCCAGTGTTATAATCATAAAAAGAAACTGTTGTATATTGAACAGAACCTGTATCTATATCAAGAAAAGAAGCACAATCATTTATACTATATGAAGAACCAGGTGTTGTTGTAGCTGTGCTTAAACTAGCGCTTACATCAACCCACATTGAAGTAGTTCCTGGCACAAAATCAATATCTGGTGACTTAACATAAAATCCGGTAGGAGTAACTGCTGTCCAAGTTGCACCACCATCAACGGTTTTTTTCATTCCCAAATAAGTATAAGGTGATGCGTTCTGAGTTCCTGTAACAAATCCCACACTAGCATTTTTAAATACCGGTTTTGCAATTGCTGATGTTCCTAAACCAGTTGCTGAAACTGTCCACGTTAACCCTTTATCGCTTGATTTATAAACCCGGCCACTTGAAGTTCCAAACCATATTGTATTTCCAAATGCATCATATAAATTTGTAATACTTGCTTCGCCAGATAAACAATTTGGAAGAGTTGCAACAGGAACCTGTGTCCATGTTGTACCTCCATTTGCAGTGGTATAAATAACAAAATCAGTTCCTGCAGGGTCACCCATACAAACACCATCATTTGCATTAAAAAAATGCACTAAATCTAACCAACTAGTTGAAAAACTTGGTGAATTTGCAATTGACCAAGTATTTCCTGCATCAACAGTTTTTGCAATAACACCACCGGTTGTTCCGGTTGGAAACATTGCTGCAAAACAAACACTATCATCAAAAGCAAAGATATTCGCAACACCATAGTTAGTAGCATTTGTAAAATTTATAACGCCAGGAGTCCATGTAATTCCACCATTTACTGTTCGTGTAAATTCTCTTACATAAGTTGTTCCGCCTGATCCATCAAATGCTTTTGCCCAAACGGTATAAGGATTTACAATAAACACCTGATCAATTCCTCTTGATGCAGTAGCGAAACCAGTATTTTGCTTAATCCAGGCTGAAGGCGTACCCCCAACATTAATATATGAACTTCTTGTTTTTGTATCTGAACCTGTACCATTTGTTACAGTTAATGATACAAGATACAGTCCTGCTGTATTATAAGTAACAGTTGGGAATTGTACTGTTGAAGTTGAAGGTGTTCCACCATCAAAAGTCCAGCTCCATGAAATTGGGCTATTTGTTGAGTTATCTGTAAAATTTACTGTACCAGCAACTGGTGGCGTTACATTATCAGCTACAAAATCTGCTAATGGCGCACTTGATGGTGGTTTAATTCTAATTACCGCAGAATTATCAAGATTAAAAGTATCGCCAATTGGATTTAAACTGCCAATTGCAAAATACCCATTTGCCATTCCATCCCATCCCCAATTAAAATGAAATTGGTTAGTTGTATTATAACCATCGCATACAAAAGCATGACCACCTTGAGGGCCGGTACCTGAATAATAAATTGGATGAGAGTTGTCAAGTTCACCTTTTAACATTGTAATCCAATTCGCTGAAGTAAAATCTGCAAGAAATTTTATCTCCGCACTTGTCGAATAATTAAAATAGCTAATCAACGCACTTGGCACATCAAAAGAATATGCTCCCGATGCACTTGGACTATAATCCATGTTAACAGAAACACCTGCATGATACATTATAGTGGCGACAGCAGTTTTTTGTGTTGCAGTTGAACTACCAGAATAACTATTAAGCATATTTGCCCATTGGTATGTTGTTGCGCCAAAGTTAGCTGTTAATGCACCATAGGTAGCATGAGTATATGTATGAGTTCCAACTCCAGTTGTTGGATAATTCCAATATTTCATAATTTGAGCCATTGCAGTAGCAACACATCCAGTTACTGAACCAGAAGGACATAAATTATTGTAAGGAGAAGACTGATCCCATGTTGTTGTACAAAGTGGGTTTACAACTTGTGTTGTTTTATTAAATTGATTATTTAATATTTTATTCCATTCTTTAATGGTCTCTATATTGCTCAAATTGTTATCAACAATAAACTTAATATGATTATTGTAACCGTCTAACCATGCAGCAGCATTACTTGGTATGTTGTTTTTATCAAATGATTCAGTTGAAGAATAGCCCAAAACAGGAGTTACAGCATCATCGGCAGAAATCATTACAAAACCACCTGATTTAAAAACAAACACATAAAATGTAGAAATCTGACCAGATTTATATTCTACTACATCGGAAATTAAATAATCATTTGTTTTTTCTGCATAATGTTTGTAAACATTAACCGCAACAGTTTTTGCAGATTCAAGTGAGACCGATGCAGCAAAAAGCCCAAAACTAAATGCCAGCAACAAAAAAGTAATGGAAAGTTTTTTCATGATAATAAATTTATTGGTTACAGTTAATCAAAGATATTTAAAATTTGAACAGTGAACATTTTTTGAGTAAGAATTTTAAATCAGACCTAAAGACTGAACTTTTGGTTGCATTTATAAAATAAAAAGATAAAACAACAAAATTTTACAAATGACCAATATATGATTAGCGATTTAGAGTTTACAATAATCGCTGTATTTAATAAGCTTATTTTTCGTCAATAAAATAAAGTTTATTGTCTTCAACTTTATAATACAAAGGAGCAATTATTACTTTTGGATATCTAAGTCTTAAACGCATTGTCTCACTAATAATAAAATCTGTTTCGCTACCTATTTCAAACAAAGGTGCATAGTGCATAAAATGCTCTTCGGCTTTTTCCCTTTCCCAACCTGCTGTTTCAACAAGACCATTAATAAATTCATTTTTACGTGATACTAAATTTACCATTCCACAATGATTATGAGCAATAAGTACAATATAACCAACTTCTCCAACAGCGATAGCATAAGAAACTTTAAATTCACTATGTCGTAAATTTGCACCTCCTGAACGAATAATAAATGCAAAGTTATCGGGCATATGTAAATGTTTGCGATTATCCATACACATTCCTACCAAAAGCTGGGCTTTTTCATAATTAATTTGTGATCTGTTTAAATTATGATATTCTAATAATAAGCCAATTGGCGTTTGCCTATACTCTGGAAGTATATCTTCTATCGAATTTACGGATATTAAATTTTTCAAAAGCTGAATTTTATTAATTTATAATCAATTTATGAAGCTTTTGTTGAAAAAACAATGCCTTCTTCTTTTTTTTCTGCTTCATAAACTCTTCCCCATTTTATCATTACCCAAATACGTTCGTGAAAATAGAAAAGAATAATTTTTGTAATTATTTCTGAGAACCCTAACTTAAATGCACCAACCCATTTCCCTGTTACAAACCATGATAAGATAGTGGAATCTACAGAGCCAACTAATCTCCATGATATGCCTTTTACAAAACTACGCCAATGTGCAACTTTACCTTCATTATATCTACCTAACTTAATAACATTCCAAAGTCTTTCGTGTAGAAAATACAAGAATATTTTAGTCATTAACTCCATTGCTGCTATTGATCCTGCATGTTTTACATTATCAAAAATAAACCAGGATAGCAAAAATGTATCTATTGAACCGAAAAACCTCCAGCTCACACCCTTAACTATGCTTCTTAAATTTGTATCTCTCATTCAAATATTTAAATATGTAGCAAAGATATTATAAATATTTGAATAGTCCATAAGGGCTATAGAATAGGTAATAAATTATTATTTAATTTTCGTTAAGATCCTTTACAATAAGGCAATATCCACCTTCAAGAATTAAATAACCATAATCGTAGCAAAAATAATAAGCACTTCCTTTTTTTGTAGTATAAATATGAGTGAAATATGTAAAGTTGAAACCCTTATTAATTAGATTTTCTCGAGAAATTTTAGTTTTTTTATTTTCAGTACAATTCAAAAGTATTTTTCTGTTCTTACGCAATAAGTTATTTACATTACGCATTAATGCAGTGACATCGCTATGGGCTTTGTTATTATATGAGTTACGACAGGCATCTGAACAAAATTTTTGATCGGCTCTTCCATGAAGAGTATCACTACATTCAAGACATTTTCGTTGAGTATTCTCCATACAAAACAAGTTTATTTTTGAATAATTCTGGTAAAAAAATCGAAAAATAATCTTACTCCAACCGCTGTTCCACCATGTCCTCGATATGAATCCTTTGAATTTGCAAAGGCAGTACCCGCAATATCCAGGTGTATCCATGGATATTCAGTAAATTTCTCTAAAAACTTAGCTGCTGTAATAGCTCCAGCATATTTTCCACCTACATTTTTTAAATCTGCAATTTTTGATTCTATCATTTCGGCATAGTCATCCCATAATGGAAATTGAACTAATCTCTCATAAGTTTCATTACCCGACTGCTCTAGTTTAGAATATAATTCATCGGCATCTTTAGAAAATGCAACCGAAGCAACTTTACCAATTGCAGCAATTGCCGAACCTGTTAAAGTTGCAATATCAATAACTAACATTGGGTTATATCTTTTTGCATAACATAATGCATCGGCAAGTATCATTCTTCCCTCGGCATCTGCATTAAGCATTTCTACAGTAGTTTTATTCATCATTGTTATGATGTCGCCAGGAGCATATGCATTACCAGATGGGCGATTATCTGTTGCTGGTATTAATCCTACAATATGAATTGGCAATTTTGCTTTTGCTGCGGCATACAATGCACCTGCAACTGAAGCTGCACCACTCATGTCACATTTCATATAATCCATACTATCGCCAGTTGGCTTTAAACTTAATCCTCCCGAATCATACACTACTCCTTTTCCAACAAGAACAATAGGACTGTCATTAATAAACCGTTTTGGTTTCCATTCCATAACGGTAAAAGTAGGAGGATCAACACTGCCCATATTAACAGCTAACAAACCACCCATTTTCAATTCAGTAATTTTTTTCTTATCAAAAACTTTCACTGTAAAACCTGCTTCTTTTCCCATCTTTTCAATTTCTGATGAGAGCTGTTCTGCGTTAAGTGAATTAACAGGTTCGTTAACTAAATCACGAGAAATAGCTACTGCTTGAATTACATATTTTAGATGTTCCCATTTCTTCTTATTAGGATTTAACGAAACAATTATTGCTTTTTTTAAATTATTAGTTTTCTTTTCTGTTAAATATTTATCGAATTTATATGAACTAAGCAATAGTCCCTCTACAAACGCAATCAAAAAATCCTCATTACCAATCAAATCAACTATCAGTATTTCTTTTTCCTCATTTTCTTTTAGACAAAATTGCAATTTGTTTGCTAATTTTCTTAAATCCTCTTTTACTTGCCAATCTGTTTTTTTTATGTCAATAACTCTGAAATAACTCCAGTAAGAATAAGCATTTATCTCTATTGCTTTTTTATCATTCTTAATTTCATCTTTCAAAAATTTTAATTCTGGTTTAGAGAGATTTAAACTAGATAGATTTGTGTCTTTCTTAATCAAGTACACAACACTTTTTTGATTTGCAATTTCAACAGCAAAAGAAATTTCTGGTATCATATTAAAATTATTTATGGGTTAAAAATAAGCAATTATTAATTAGTTCGGCTTTCAATTTCTAAAAACTATAAATATCTAAATAAACAAATCTACTATCTTTGCAGCAAATGATAAATCTCAAATCTTTATTCAAGATATTTTTAATTTTATTAATTGCCGCTACTGCTTTTGCAAGTGTAAGTACCCACCATAAGCCTACTCTAAAACAAACTTATAAAGCAGTTAAAAAAATTATTTGGAAGGAAATAGAACGAGGATTGTACTTTGCAGAATTTGATGCTCCTTTAAAATCAGTTGTTGGTGATTCAAAATTATCAATATTAAAAATAGATCCTAATTACTATTCATTTGAATTAATGGCTGCAACTGAATATGATAGCTTAAGACGTACAGTAGAACAATGGAGCCTTGACTTTAATCTAGTTGCAGTTGTAAATGCTGGTATGTTTAACCTTTCTGATCACTATACTGGTTCTGGATATTTTTGTAATTATGCTCACGTTAACAATGGAAGAATAAGAGAAAACTTTCGAGCAATGGCATTGTTTAATCCAAAATCTAAAAAGTTTCCCGCAGTTAATATTGTTGATATGGAGACAGAAAATTGGGAATTTCTTAGAGAAAATTATAATTCAGCTTTTCAAGACATAAGAATGATTGATTGTAATCAAAAACAAGTTTTATGGAAACCAAGAAGACCCATTTCTAGCAGTATGTGTGTGTTAGGAACAGATAAAAAAGGAAATGTTTTATTTGTTTTTACCAGATCGCCCTACACTGCAAATACTATGAGCAAATTTTTATTGAGCTTACCGTTAAATATTTTCAGTGTAATGTATTTAGATGGTGGTCCGGAATCTTCATTATATGTAAATGCAGGCGATACAATTATTGAAAAAGTTGGAAGTTGGGTTTCGCCTGGATATGCAAACGATGACAATAATTATTTTTGGGAATTACCCAATGTTATTGGGGTTAAAAGGAAATAATAGAAAGATTTAAATTATCTATTATTATATTTACATTATGGAAAATATGGAATTTAAATCATCGCCCGAAATACAGGAAAAACTTTCAACTTATGGAACAGTTAAAGCATTTAGCGAAGGTGATATTATTTTAAATGAGAACGCATACATAAACGTAATACCTATTGTTATAAAGGGAAGTATTAAAGTTCTTCGCACTGATGAAGATGGGCGTGAAATTTTACTTTATTATATAAAATCTGGAGAAAGTTGTATAATGTCGATTTTTGGAGGAATTCACAATGATACCAGCAAAGTAAAAGTTGTTGCCGAAGAGGAAACAGAAATTTTATTTATTCCAATTGATAAAGTTAGCTTGCTTATTAAGGACTATCCTGAATGGGTTGATTATATTTTCAGATTATACCATAAACGATTTGAAGAATTACTGGAAGTAGTAAATGCAGTTGCATTTAAAAAAATGGACGAAAGGCTACTAAACTTACTTCAAAAAAAATGTGAGTTGGCAAATAATAAAACTATTTCAGTCACTCATGATCAACTTTCAAATGAGCTAGGAACCGCAAGAGTAGTAGTGTCCCGACTACTTAAGCAAATGGAAAACGAAAATCTTGTACTGCTAGGTAGAAATAAAATTACCCTTATGTAACAAAAGTAGCTGTACTCAATATTTTTATGTTTGACCTTTGCAGTGTATATAATTAAACACTAAAAAAATCAACTATATGAAAATTAACATGGGTACAATCGACAGAGTTGCAAGAATTCTTGTAGCAGTCGCAATAGGAATTGCTTACTTTACAAATATTATTTCAGGAACTTTAGCAATTGTTCTATTAGTTTTTGCATCAATCTTTATTCTCACAAGTTTAATTAGTTTTTGTCCGTTATACCTACCTTTAGGTATTTCTACAAGAAAAAAAGAAACTAAAACTAATAATGTAATATGAAATATTTAATTGT
This sequence comes from uncultured Bacteroidota bacterium, assembly GCA_903872185.1. GTDB lineage: Bacteria > Bacteroidota > Bacteroidia > Bacteroidales > GWA2-32-17 > GWA2-32-17. Next base: position 26,628 of record CAIQJL010000092.1, read on the forward strand.
TGGTGCTGTTGCAGGTGGAGCAAGTACAGCTGCCAGATTAAGAAGAAACGATGAAAATTCAGAAATCGTTATTTTTGAAAAAGGCGAATATATCTCTTATGCTAATTGCGGCTTACCATATTATATAGGTAATGTAATAAAAAACAGAAATGCATTGTTTGTTCAAACCGCAGCTTCGTTTAATAAACGCTTTAATATTGATGTTAGAACAATGACAGAGGTTACTGCAATTAACCCTACAACAAAAACCATTACGGCAAAAAACCATACTACAGGAGAAATTTATGAAGAAAGTTACGATAAATTAGTTTTATCTCCAGGCGCAGAACCTATTCGCCCACCTTTACCTGGTATTTCTAATGAAGGAATTTTCACTTTAAGAAATGTTGCAGATACCGATTATATAAAAAGTTTTGTTCAACAAAAAGAAGTTAAAAAAGCTGTTGTAATTGGTGCTGGATTTATTGGCTTGGAAATGGCTGAAAACCTTCACGAGCTTGGTCTTGATGTTACAATTGTTGAAATGAGTAATCAGGTTTTAGCACCAGTAGATTACCCGATAGCCGCTATTTTACAACAACATATACGTTCAAAAGGTGTTCAAATCAGATTAAGTACAACCGTAAGTGGTTTCGAGAAAACTGAAAATAATTTAAAAGTCCTATTAAAAGATGGAGATATTATAGATGCAGACGTTGTTATTCTTTCAATTGGTGTAAAACCTGACACAAAACTTGCAATACAAGCCGGATTAAAAATTGGTGATGCAAAAGGAATTTGGGTTAATGAATTTTTACAAACATCAAATCCTGATATTTATGCAGTCGGCGATGCTATAGAGTTTAATAATCCGATAACAAATAAGTCGATGATTACTTATTTAGCAGGACCTGCAAATAAGCAAGGACGTATATGTGCAAATAATATAGCATTTGGAAACAACCAAAAATATAACGGATCAATAAATACTGCCATTGTAAAAGTATTTGACATGACAGTTGCAACAGCTGGCACAGCGTCAAAACATTTACATCAGGCAAATATTAAACACATTGTTTCAACAACAAATAGCGGTTCGCATGCAGGATATTATCCTGGAGCAAAACAAATGACAATTCAAATTGCATTTACTCCAGAAGATGGTAGGTTACTAAGTGCTCAAATCGTAGGTTTTGACGGCGTAGATAAACGCTTAGACATTCTAGCATCAGCAATAAAAAGAAACAGTACTATTGATGAAATTACTGAATTTGAACATGCATACGCACCTCCATTTTCCTCGGCAAAAGATCCAGTTAATATGGCTGGTTTTGCAGCAGAAAATATTTTACAAAAAAAATCAGTAATATATTATTGGAATGAATTTGATAAAATTACTTCTGATGATATTTTGATTGATGTTAGAACTAAAAATGAATATACTGCTGGTAAAATTTTAAATGCTATAAATATACCTGTTGATGAACTTAGAAGCAGAATTTCTGAAATCCCAAAAGATAAAAAGATTTACATTTATTGTCTTGGTGGATTAAGGGGATATTTAGCACAAAGAATTTTAACCCAAAATGGATTTACTAGCACTTTAAATCTATCTGGCGGATACCAAATATGGGATACTTGCACAAGAGAACTAAATTTAACAAATAAAAAAGTACTCATTGATGAACTTCGTTAAAAAATATAAATTAACAATAATTGGAATAATTGCTGGTGCAATTGCTGGTTATCTTTATTATTATTTTGTTGGGTGCGCAAGTGGAACTTGTGCCATCACATCAAAACCAATCAATAGCACTTTATATGGAGCTATGTTAGGCGGATTATTATTAAACACTTTTAAAAAAGAACAATCAAAAACAGAAATAAAATGAATATCGAAAAGATTATTAAAGAAAATCAAGGCACAATAGTAGATGTGCGAACACCCCAAGAATTTTTTGGAGGAAATGTTATTGGATCAATTAATGTTCCTTTACAGGAAATTGAAATGAGATTAGACGAAATTAAAAAAATGAAAACTCCTTTAGTACTCTGTTGTGCATCAGGCGCCAGAAGCAATGCTGCGTATAATTTTCTAGCTCAAAATGGTATTGATTGCTGCAATGCAGGCACCTGGTTAAATGTAAATTATTATCAATCTTTAGCTGTTTAACAAATGATACAAGCAATTAAAAACATACTCGGATTTGGTCCAAAAGTAGATTATGCCGAATTAGTAAAACAAGGTGCAATAATTTTAGACGTTCGTACTAAAGGCGAATTTGACACCGGACACATTAAAGGATCTTTAAATATTCCTGTTAATACTTTAAGTAATAACATTAAAAAGTTTAAAGACAAAAATAAAGCAATAATAACATGTTGCGCCAGTGGATCAAGAAGTGCAATGGCAAAAAGTGTATTAAAATCAAATGGATTTTCGCAAGTGCACAATGGCGGAAGTTGGTATAGCTTGAAAAACAAAATATAGTGATAAAGAAAGTTCTTTTAAGTAATTGGCATTTCATGCGAATTATTAGATTGGTAGCAGGTGTTTATTTTGCAATAAATGCAATTAAAACTCATGATACTATTTCTGGAGTGATTGCAGTATTCTTGTTATTTCAGGCAATTACAAATACTGGATGCTGCGGTGTAAGCGGTTGCTCTACTTCACCAGTAAAATCAGACACAAATAATTCAACTGAAATAGAATTTGAAGAAATAAAACAAAAATCATGACTACATTTTCAGAAATAATTAATCAAGATAAATTAACGTTGGTCGACTTTTCGGCAGAATGGTGTGGTCCATGTAAAATGATGAAACCCATTTTAAATGATTTAAAAAATAAAATAGGCGACAATGCAACAATTATAAAAGTTGATGTAGACAAAAGTCCTAACGCAGCAGTTGAGTATAACATTAAAGGTGTTCCAACCTTAATACTTTTTAAAAACGGCGAAATAAAGTGGAGGCAATCAGGTGTTGTACAGGCAAATATGTTAGAAATAATAATTAGTAATAATTTATAATAGAATGAAAAAGTATTTAATATTAAGTAATATTATAATTGCATTTTTGATTATAAGTTGCGCTGATGGTCAAAATAAATCAACAAAAACAAGCCTTTCGGCTTCTGAGTTTTCTGAAAAAATTAAGCAAACTCCAAAAGCACCGGTAATTGATGTTAGAACTCCAGATGAATTTTCAAAAGGACATTTGAAATCTGCAAAAAACATAAATATAAACGGTAACGATTTTAATCAACAGATTTCAAAAATCGAAAAATCTAAACCAGTTTTTGTATATTGTTTAAGTGGCGCTAGAAGTTCATCAGCTGCAAGTTATATGCGCAGTTCGGGATTTAAAGAGGTTTACGAGCTTTCTGGTGGGATAATGAAATGGAGAGCAGCTAATTTGCCTGAAACGACTGAAAATGAAACTGCATCAGCCGGAATGACTAAAAAACAATACGATAATCTTTTAAATTCAAATAAACTTGTTTTGATTGACTTTTATGCAGATTGGTGTGCACCATGTAAAAAAATGAAACCATATTTAGAAGAGATCTCAAAAGAAATGGCAGACAAAGTTGTTGTTATTAGAATAAATGCTGATGACAATCAATCACTTTGTAAAGAACTACAAATTGATGCACTTCCTGTTTTATCACTTTATAAAAACAAAGCTCAAATCTGGACAAATAAAGGATATATCAGCAAAGAAGACGTTTTAAAACAGCTAAAATAAAGTTTTAGACCTAACAAGTCTTAAAGACCTGTTAGGTCTAAAAAGTTTAACCCTTCATCAAAAAAATTGTATTTTAAAATTTGAAGGTTGGTAAATGTAACTCGTTATTTATATTTTTGTAGTATTATTGTAAATAATGAATTACCAAACCTACACTTTAAAAAACGGACTTCGTTTAATTCATCAACAAACCGAGAGGCAAGTTGCTCATTGTGCTATAATTGTAAACACAGGTACAAGAGACGAACTTGAAAACGAACACGGCATTGCACATTTTCTTGAGCATATTGTTTTTAAAGGTACCAGTAAGCGAAAGGCATATCATATTATTAGCAGAATGGAGGATGTTGGTGGCGAAATTGATGCATACACTACCAAAGAAGAAACATGTATTTATGCATCTTTTTTAAGTCAATATTACGATCGCACAATGGAATTAATTAGCGATATGATTTTTAATTCTTCATATCCCGAAAAAGAAATAATCCGCGAAAGAGAAGTAATTTTAGATGAAATAAATTCCTATAATGATAGTCCAGCCGAATTAATTTATGATGATTTTGAAGAACTTATTTTTGACGGGCATCCACTTGGCAGAAATATTTTAGGAACAAAAAAATCTTTAAAAAAATTCCGAGGATCTGATTTTAGCGATTTTGCAAAAAGAACTTATAATACCGACCAAATGGTTTTTTGCTCAGTAGGTAATATAACATTTGAAAAAATAGTTAAGTACTTCGAAAAATATTTTGGTGAAATTCCTGCAAACCCCAGAAACTGGAAACGAAAATCTTTTAAAAATTTAACCCCTGTTCAAAAAATAATTTCAAAAAAAACTCATCAGGCACATTGCATTATTGGAACAACAGCTTTTAATTTCAGAGATAAAAAACGACTCCCTTTTCTTTTATTAACTAATCTATTAGGCGGATCAGGGTTAAATAGCAGATTAAATCTTTCGCTTCGCGAAAAAAACGGATTAGTTTATTACGTTGAATCTTCTTACACACCATATTTTGATACAGGAATTTTTAATATTTATTTAGGTTGTGATAAGGATAAGCTTAACAAAGCGCAACATCTTATTAATAAAGAGATTTCCAAAATTAAAAATGATCTTCTTGGAATCAATCAACTACAACGCGCTAAACAACAAATGACCGGTCAAATTGCGATTTCACTTGAGAACTCAGAAAATCTATTATTAAGCCTTGGAAAAAGTTATTTGCTCTATAATAAAGTTGACAGTATTGAAGTTGTTACCGAAAGAATTGAACAAATCACATCAAAAGACATTATGGAAGTTGCTAACGAAGTTTTCATAGAAGATAATTTTTCAACTCTAATTTACAAATGAATTTGAGCCGCGAAATTGAAGAATATATTCTGGGTTATTCTGAACCAGAACCAGATGTTTTGCGAGAACTAAACCGCGAAACAAATATTCACATTTACCATCCTCGTATGCTTTCAGGCCATTTGCAAGGTAGGATATTAAAAATGTTAAGTTGTATGATAAAGCCTAAAAATGTTCTTGAAATCGGAACATATACCGGGTATTCTGCAATTTGTTTGGCAGAGGGATTAGTGCCAGAAGGAAAAATTCAGACTATAGAAATTAACGACGAATTAGAGGATTTTATCAGACCATATATTATTAAAGCCGGTTTTGAGAATAAGATCATATTGCATTTTGGTGATGCACTTAAAATTATTCCAACCTTAAATATAAATTTCGATTTAGTATTTATTGATGGTGATAAACGCGAATACATTGACTATTACAATTCTATTATTCAGAAGGTAATAAGTGGCGGTTATATAATTGCCGACAATGTTTTATGGGATGGTAAAGTAATTGAAAACACAGCAAACATGGATGAACAAACTCTAGGTATAGTAAATTTTAACAAGATGATTCAAGAAGATAGCAGAGTTTCAAATGTGATTTTTCCAATTAGAGATGGAATGATGGTGATACAAAAACTTTAAACATTTTGTTATGGAACCACAAGAATTCTTTAATACTTTTATAATAAAGCAATCTAAAAAACTAATAGAAAACGAATCTTATATAGCTGCAATAATTGTTTTAACAATTGGGGTTGAAGTAATGGGTGGCTTTTTTGACAAAAAACCTTTAAAGTCACCAAAGCAATCAAAAGCAAGATTTAAAACTGCAATTGAAAAACTTTTTGGTGGAAAATATGCTGCATTAAATAGAGATGATTCAATATATGAATTACTCCGCAATCAATTAATTCACTCATTAACAACAGGAGGTAAATTGCATCTCTCAATCGAAAAACCACACTTATCAGAATATAATAGAACAATTATTTTTAACCCAAAAACATTTTTTGAAGACGTAAACAAAGCATATATTAAATTATCAGAAATGCTGGTATTGAATAAAGCATTTTCTAAACGTATTCCCGATACCTCAATTGAATTAGCGCATTTTATATAGAATAATATTTTACAACATAAACTTGCTATTTTTTTGTTGTTGAATTATTAAACAAGCCATGCTTATTTTATATGTTATTAAACATCTTTGTTTATTGCATTTGTCATTGTATATAACGAAGATGGATTTGCATCATTCTTACTCATGTGACTGCATATATGCGCATTACGCACGTTGATTTTATTCAAATATCTATAATTTATTGATTTTTAGTTAACCTTTTTTGTTACAAATTATGTTTTTAGATATTCAAAATAATCGTTAAAATATTTGCGATTAGTTTAAAATGATTATAAATTTGAGATGTCAAACTAGGTTTTAAAACATATTTGATTAAATTTCAAAAAATGACTCTAAAAACTTTTTATACTAATCAATTTTTTATAACAAATTAAAATTAAAATTATGTCACTTTTAAAAGAAAAGCTTCGTACAATTTTTCCTCAACAGAAAGCGGAAATCGCCCAGATGCTTAAAGAACATGGCGACAAAGTGGTAGACAAAGTAACTCTTTCACAAGCCTATGGCGGCTTACGTGGTGTTAAAGGTCTTGTTTGCGACACATCAGAAGTACCACCAGACAAAGGATTAATTATCAGAGGATATGAATTAAAAACTATCACTGATAAATTACCTGAAGAAATATTATTCTTACTTCTTACAGGACAATTACCAAATGCAGAAGAATTAAAAGATTTGCAAAATGAATTAAAAGCAAAATCAGAAGTTCCTGCATACGTGTGGAGTGTTATTGATGCAATGCCTGCTGATTCTCATCCAATGACGATGTTTAATGCTGCAGTTCTTATTATGCAACGCGAGTCTGTTTTTGCAAAAAAATATGACGAAGGCATGAAAAAAGACGAATACTGGGATGCAACATATGAAGATGCAATGAATATTATTGCTACACTTCCTGCAATTGCTGCTTACGTATACAGAAAAAGATTTAACAAAGGTCCAAGAATCGAACAAGATAAAAATGCTGACTGGTCAGGTAATTATGTTCACATGCTTGGTTTACCAAATGAAAATGACGAATTTGCTAAATTAATGAGATTATATTTGAACTTACATAGCGACCATGAAGGTGGAAACGTAAGTGCATATTCATCTGCAACTATTAGCTCAGCATTATCAGATTTATATTATTCACTATCTGGTGGATTAAACGGATTAGCTGGTCCATTACACGGTTTAGCAAATCAGGAATGTTTAGGGTGGGTACTTGAAACAATGGAAAAATTTAACGGCGCTCCAACTGAAGAACAGTTATTCAAATTTGCTCAGGATACATTAGAATCAGGTAAAGTTGTTCCAGGATACGGTCACGCTGTATTAAGAATTACCGACCCACGTTTTGATGCTTTCTTAGCTTTTGGAAAAGCTCATATGGCAAACGATCCAGTTTTCCAGACAGTAGAAAGAGTATTTAATACAGTTCCAAAAGTATTATCACAAGTACAAAAAATTAAAGATCCTTGGCCAAATGTTGACGCTGGTTCTGGTGCTTTGTTATATCACTTTGGTTTAAAAGAATTCAGTTATTATACTGTTTTATTTAGTGTTTCAAGAGCTTTGGGTATTTGTGCTCAGGCAATTGTTTCAAGAGCTATGGGATATCCTATTACCCGTCCAAAATCATTGCCAACAGCTGGATACAAAAAAATAGTTTCAGCTACAGTAACTGCATAAATAAACAATTTAAAATAACAATAAATACAATATGAAAATATCAGTAATTGGAGCTGGAAATGTTGGAGCAAGTTGTGCTCTAGAAGTAGCTCAAAGAGAAATTGCAACTGAAGTGATTCTTCTTGACATAAAAGAAAATTATGCGAACGGTAAAGCTCTTGACATGTGGCAAACTGCTTCTGTTGATGGATTCGACACAAGAGTTATTGGCGTAACAAATGACTATGCAAGAACAGCTAATTCAGAAATCGTTATCATTACTTCTGGAAAACCACGTTCACCAGGAATGAGTCGTGATGATTTAATAGCAACAAACGCAGATATCGTTAGAAGCGTTACAGAACAAGTTGTAAAACACTCACCAAAAGCAATTATTATCATTGTTTCTAACCCTCTTGATGTAATGTCGTATTGCGCATTCCTTACCGCAAAAATTGATTCGAAAAGAGTTTTTGGAATGGCAGGTATTCTTGATACCGCACGTTACAGAATGTTTTTATCTGAAGCATTAAATGTTTCTCATAAAGAAATTCAGGCAATTTTAATGGGTGGTCATGGTGACACAATGGTTCCACTTCCACGTTATACAACTGTAGCTGGAATTCCTGTAACAGAGCTTATCGAAAAAGATAAACTTGATGCTATTATTGACAGAACTAAAAAAGGTGGTGGAGAAATTGTAAACCTTTTAGGAACTTCTGCATGGTATGCTCCTGCTGCTGCTGCTGCTCAAATGGCTGAAGCAATTATTAAAGATCAAAAACGTGTATTCCCAGTTTGCGCTTGGTTACAAGGCGAGTATGGTTTAAAAGATATTTATTTAGGAGTTCCTGTAGTACTAGGGAAAAATGGTATCGAAAAAATTATTGAATTAAAATTAAATGAAGAAGAAACAGCATCACTTCACAGTTCTGCTAAAGCAGTTAAAGAAGTAATGGATGTTTATGATAAAATGACTGTTTAAAAAACACGATTTTATAAAATTAAAAATGGGAAGCAAATATATTTGCTTCCCATTTTTCTTGTTAAATATTTTCGATTATAAACTAATTTAATTTACTTACAATTTCAAAAGTATCTCGTGCAATAACTAACTCTTCATTTGTTTCAACAACCATCACAGTTACCTTAGAATTGCTCTTTGTTAAAACACTTGTACCTCTCTTCCCTTTGTTTAATTCAAAATCAAAATCAACACCTAAATATTCTAACCCTTTACAAGTTTCTTGACGAGTATAATCATCATTTTCACCAATTCCACCGGTGAAGACAATTAAATCTACACCACCCATAGCTGCTGTATATGAACCAATATATTTCTTTACTCGATACGCATACATATTTAATGCAGTATTAGCTCTTTCGTTTCCTTCATTTTTTGCTGCTAATATTTCTCTCATATCTGACGAAACTCCAGTAACACCCAACATTCCACTATGCTTATTAATCAATGTATTTGCTGCATTTACCCCTATTTCTTCTTTTTGCATTATGTATGTAAGAATTCCAAGATCTAAATCTCCTGATCTTGTTCCCATTATTAATCCTTCAACCGGAGTAAATCCCATACTTGTGTCAATTGATTTACCATTCTTTATTGCAGTAATGGAAGCTCCATTACCTAAATGACAAGTAATAATTTTTATAGCATTAAAATCTTTATTTAAAATTTCACACGCTTTCTTAGAAACATACATATGGCTTGTACCATGATATCCGTATTTTCTTATGCTATATTTTTTATATAGCGAATAAGGAATTGCATACATATATGCAAAATCGGGCATGGTTTGGTGGAATGCAGTGTCAAAAATCGCACATTGTGGTACACCTGGCAACAATGAGTTAATTGCATAAATACCTTTTAAATTTGGTGGATTATGCAATGGAGCAATTATAGAACATTCTTCAACTTTTTCAATTACTTCAGGGGTAATTAAAACGCTGGTTTGAAATTTTTCGCCACCATTTACTACACGATGACCTACAGCTTTTATTTCATCAAGACTACCTATCGATCCATGTTTTTTACTTGTTATAGTACCGAGCACATATTCTATCCCCTGTTGATGATCTAAAACTTCACCCTCTAACTTAACTTTATCTCCATCATTTCTTTCCTGTTTAAGAAAAGAACCTTTCATTCCTATTTTCTCAACTATTCCTTTAATTATTGCTTCCTCAGAAGGTAAATCGTATAATTGATATTTTATTGATGAGCTTCCGCAATTTAAAACTAAAATTTTCATAATGATTTCTATTTATTATAGATCAATAATATGTAATTCGGCCTGTTTTGTAGAACGTTGTCCGTTTTTATCATAAGAATAAAATCCTTGCAACGTTTTCCTACCTAAATGATTTGCTCTAACCAAGCGTTTAATTAATGGTGATGTTTTATATTTCATAAAGCCAAATTCATCATAAAGATTATCCATCCAACTTTGAATTTTATCTAAACCTATTTTATCAGCAAGCTCGAAAGGACCAAGTATTAAACCAAAATAATTTTTCATTGTTAAATCGATACTTTCACGACTTCCTACACCTTCCATCAATACATCGCAAGCTTCGTTTATCATAGCTGATACAACTCTAACACTTATTAAACCTGGTGATTCTTCAACAAGAATTGGAGTTTTATTAATTAGCTTAACAAATTTCACTGCATTATCATAATTATCAGAAGTAGTATGTAAACCCCTTACAACTTCAACAACTCTGGCATTAGGGTTGGTTGTTAAAAAATGAATCCCAATCGATCGATCTCTGTGCTGTAAAAATGAAGAAAGCTCTGTAATTATTGCAGCAGTGGTGTTAGTTGCAATAATACATTTATCACATACATTTTCTTCGATTTTAATAAAAATTGACTTCCGCGTTTCGAATAATAGTTCGTTTGATTTTGATTTTATGCATTCAATAACTAATTCGCATCCTTTTAAATCAATAAAATTTGTTGTTCCTTTAATTCTCGATAATACTAGTTTTTTTTCTCCCGAAGTCATCCCCCAGTGATCAATTTGTTTATCAAGATTTTTTTCAAGTTCACGAAATGAATGCCGAATTCTATCTTCGCTTAACTCTACAAAAACTACCTCCATCCCACTTTGACTTACAGCCAAAGAGATTTCGCGCCCAACCATTCCGCAACCAATAATACCAATTTTTGAAAACTGATTTTTTGGTCTATCTTTTTGGCTTAAACCGTAATCTTCTATTTGTTCAACTAACAATTCTGACATGATTAAATATTTTTTAATTTTAAACAGGTTCGAAATATAAAAATTCTGATTTGTTTTTCAGATGCGATTAAAATATCTATAGATTTTCTATAGATTTCAAAAGTTTAGAATGTTAAAATTACCCCCTTTTGTTTTTGAAATTAATGACAATTATCAAGTTTAAGTATCGCTTTTCACTGTTATTAAGCATTAGGGATTATACTTCGAACCATCAAGAATAATTTCATAGTTACTTTCAAGCATTAGTTGTTGAAGAGATATTTCGGGGTGATTGTTCATGTATTTATTTACAATTCTCCAACCAATCCAAACACCTGTTCTTCCTGGTGATTCCCGCGGAAACATAGTTGTAAAAGGAGCATCATCCATATATCGTTTAATATCCATTTCGCCAGAAATAAAAAATTGCTTATTGTCAATAAGATACGACCACATTATTTGCTCATTTGCTAAACACCAATCCCATTGTGTTTTTGTATAAGCAAATTTTAAAGTATCCGAAACGTCAGGAAGCATTGCATCTATATAAAATTGAACTTTCCCCTGATAAATAATATTATGAATTAAATCATCTATCGAATCATTAAATGGAAATTCCGACCATGCAATTGCTCTAAAACAATCTGGTACTATAAAATCTTTTTGCATTTTATAACTTTGATAAGAAGCTAATCCCAATCGTGAGTAATAAGGGTAATTTTTTCCAAGATATCTTTCTAAACCAATACCCAAAATATTGTCACTCGTAACTATTGACTGATTAAAACCACCCATAAAAAAATAAATCTCGGGTATTTTTTTTTCAGGAAAATATGATTTGTAATATTTAAATCCTGTTGTTAAATTATTAGTGATTTCAGACAAATCATTAAAACTCTTTTTGCAATCGCCAGATACTGTTAGCATATTATAATCCGAGACATACTTCTGCAAAAGCATTTCAAAATCACGACTGTTTTTGTTTCCAATATTTATAATTCTTGAACAAAACAAATTAAAAAATTCTCCAAATTCCTTTTCTAATTTTGGTATATTTGAAGACATGCTATCAGAAACAATTTCAAAAAGTGCTTCATCAAACCGATGTATTTTAAGCTCTACTTTTATTCCTGATATATCAACTTTCGGTGTTGTGTCATCCTGCCCACACCGATAAAATAATAACAGACAGACGAATATAACAGAAATCGTTATAACTATTGAATTACTTTTCATTGGAATTAAAATATTTTTTATATTTGTATTCTTCTGTAAAACTAAAAATTTAAAATTATGAAAAAATATGCAATAGGTCTTCTAATCGTTATGTTTTCTATTGGCGTTATGGCACAAGGCGTTACCGGCGGATTATTTTTCAGTCCTGTAATTAGCTGGATGAAACCTGACTCAAAAACTATCACAAAAGACGGATCTAATTTTGGTTTTAGCTTTGGTGTACCAGTTGATTTTAACTTTTCGAAAAACTTTGCTTTTTCCACAGGTATTGCATTTATTAACTTAGGTGGAAGCTTAAAATATGCTGACTCAATTCCAAAATTTGAAACAGTTGATTCTATTTACACTTTAAAACCAGGTTCAGTTGTAAAATACAAGACTTCTTTTATAGAAATCCCTCTTTCATTTAAAGGAAAAACTAATGAGATAGGATATATAACTTATTTTTTAAAAGCTGGTGTAAGCCCTCAATTTAGGTTTAAAGCAAAAGGAGATGTTGGAGCTTTAAATACAGGCGATGATATTAAAGCAGAAGTTCGCGCTTTTAATATGGGTTACCATATTGGTGGCGGAATTGAATATTCGCTTGGCGGAAGCACAAAATTACTTGTAGAAGCTTTATTTACTAATGGCTTAACTAACTTTACAAAAGTTGAGACTTTAAAAAATGTTGCAAGTGGCCTAAAAAATGATAAAACTATTATGAATAGTATTTCATTAAAAGTTGGAATTCTGTTTTAAAAATTAATTTGTAAATCAGATAATCCCGACCTTTAACAGTCGGGATTTTTTTTAAAATTATATGAAGATTGCAATTTGTCAACTTAATTTTAAAATTGCCGATTTTGATGGCAATACTAAAAAAATTATTTCTGCAATAAACGAAGCAAAACTAAAAGGTGCCGAAATTGCTGTTTTTTCTGAACTTGCAATTTGTGGATATCCTCCATTAGATATGCTCGAAAACAAAGATTTTATAAATAAATGTGAAAAAGCAATTCAGCAAATTTGTGAACACTGTTACGAAATTGCGACAATAGTTGGATCACCGGTAATTAATACTGATGAATTTGGTAAAAAACTATACAACGCTGCGATATTTATTGAAGAAGGAAAAATAAAAAGTATACATAAAAAAAGTTTATTGCCATCATACGATGTATTTGATGAATACAGATATTTTGAGCCAAATAGAAACTGGGAAACAGTAAATTTTAAAAACGAAAATATTGCCATAACAATATGCGAAGATTTATGGGTAAATCAGCCTATTGAAAATTCATTTACCCGGCAAAAGCTTTATACCTTTTCTCCTATGGATGAGTTGATGAAGTTTTCACCAACTCTTATGATTAATATTGCATCTTCTCCTTTCTCCTTTAACCATGCCGAAACACGTAAAACTGTACTAAGCGAAAATGCAAAAAAATATAATCTCCCATTAATATACGTAAATCAAATTGGCGCAAATACCGAGCTTATATTTGATGGCGGATCAATGGCAATAAATAAATCTGGAAATGTTTTTTATGAATTACCATATTTTGAAGAAGCTGTAAGTATTATTGATACTACCTCAACTGAACTACAAAAAAATAACAATACAGCTAATAATAATTCATCTATAGAAAAAATTCACAAAGCACTTATTCTTGGTATTCGCGATTATTTTAACAAAGTTGGGTTTAAAAAGGCTATATTAGGATTATCCGGTGGAATTGATTCTGCATTGGTATTAGTTTTAGCTGAACAAGCACTAGGGAAAGAAAATGTTCATGCATTACTTTTGCCATCAAGATATTCTTCGCAACACTCTATAAGTGACGCATTGATGCTGGCATCAAACCTCGGAGTAACATACGATTTAATTTCAATAGAATCTGCATTTTCAAGTTTTGAGAATTCGCTTTTGCCCATATTTGAAGGTAAACAACCAGATATTACTGAAGAAAATATTCAAGCGCGTGTTAGAGGAACTTTGCTTATGGCATACTCCAATAAATTTGGTAACATATTACTAAATACATCTAATAAAAGCGAAGCAGCGGTGGGTTATGGAACACTTTATGGCGATATGGCTGGTGGACTTTCAGTAATTGGCGATTTATATAAAACACAGGTATACCAACTTGCAAATTACATAAACAGTCATGGTGAAATTATACCACGTAATACAATAATAAAACCACCATCTGCAGAATTACGACCAGATCAGAAGGACTCGGATTCACTTCCAGAATACGATGTGTTAGATAAAATTTTATTTGAATATATTGAACAAAAAACTCCACTCGAAGAAATAGTTGAACAGGGGTTTGAAAAACAAATTGTAGAAAAAGTAATAAGATTAGTAAATACTAACGAATACAAACGTTTTCAAACTCCACCAATTTTAAGAGTTTCTTCAAAAGCATTTGGTTTTGGTAGAAGAATGCCGCTGATAGCGAAGTATTAATATAGACCTAACAGGTTTTTAAAACCTGTTAGGTCTATATTAAAAAAGGGAGCTTCTCAGCTCCCTTTCAAAATTTATTGCAAATTGTTATTTCTTTTCTGGTTTTAAATAAACCTTAACATAATTTTTCATGTTAAAATATTTTGCCGCTGAAGCTTTTATTTCGTCATTTGTTACGGCTTTTACTTTATCATTAAAATCAGCAAAAGAAACTTTTGGTTGATCATAATAATAAACATTTTCTAATTTTTTTATCCACCAATCATTTTTCTTAAGATCTGTTTCACGCTCACGAATAAGTGTTTCTTTAATCTTAGCCATATCTACTTCAGTTGGGCCATTTTTAACAATTTTCTCCATTTCTTTAAAGATTACACTTACAAGTTTATCCTGTTTTTTTGGATCACAACCAAAAATAACTGTTAAGCTATACTCTGATTTTGGGAATTTTTCAACCTGATCGCGTACTTGTAAACCATAGGTTCCACCTTCGTCTTCGCGAACTGTTTCACGTAATTTAATATCAAGTATACGAGATAATATCTTTTCTCTTAAAAGATTTTCAGGTGACCAATCGAAATTACTATTCCAAACTAAGCCAACAAATCCTTTTTCTTCTACACCTTTATTAACCTCGGTTTCTTTAATTCCTTCTGGAAATTTAGGACTAACATCTTTCCACATTTCTTTTTGTCCTTTAGCTGGCAATCCACCCAAATATTTCTGCAAAAGAGGAATTATTGTTGCGTTATCAAAATTTCCTACAAAGAAGAATTTAAAACCAGAGGCATCAGAGAATCTGCTATGAAAAAACTCGAATGATTTATCAAGATTAACAGTTTCTAATTGCTCTACGGTTGGAATAACAATAGAACGAGGATCATTAGAGGTTACAGTTTCAATAAGTTTCCTGTAAAAAGCATATTGCGGATTGTTAGCAAGAAACATTAACTGACTTTTCATTTTAGAAATAAATGCATCATATGCTTCTTTATCTTTACGAGGTTCGGTAAAATATAAATAAATTAATTGTAATGTAGTTTCTAAATCAGCAGGTGCACATTTACCATTAAAACCTTGTTGAACGTCAGAAACAACAGGACTTATTTCAATATCTTTACCAGCTAATTTCTTTTTTAAATCTGTTTGATTGAATTTACCAATTCCACCTTCGTCAACAATATTTGAAGCAAACATTGCAGATAAATAATCTTCGGTACTTGCTAAAGAAGTTCCTCCAAGGCTATATGCAGAAATTTTTATTTCGTTATTTTTAAAATCAGTTGACTTTAAAACAACTTGCACACCATTTGCGAAAGTAACTTCGGTATATCCAAGTTCATCATTTTTCACTGTTGTTTTAATCTCTGTTCCAATTGGGTCTGTTGCAAGTAATGGATCTGCAGATAAAGTTTCAACATAAGGCTGTAATTCTTTTGCTTTAACATCTTTCATTATTTGTAAAAGATTTTCTGCTGTTGGAACTTTAATATTATCTTTCTTAGGTGCAGTTACCATCATTACTAAATTTTTATCAGAAATCCAGGTTTTTGCTAAAACATTAATATCTTCAATTTTAATTTCTGGTAAAAACTGTTTTGCTAATTCAAAATTCTTTTGAGCTCCTGGCATTGGATTTTCGGCAAGAAAATTATATACATATTCCATTGCTAAATCGCCAGATTCAATTTTATCAAATTCTTTAGCTTCCTTATCGTAATTAGCTAAAATTTTAGATTTTTGACGCTCGAATTCTGTCGCAGTAAATCCGAAACGTTTTACGCGTTCATTTTCTGAAAGAAGAATTTCAAATCCTTTATCAATCATATTTTCTTTCATTTGAGCATATACCTGATAAGCATCTTTTGAACGAGCCAAAAACTCACCATAACCTGTACCTGCATATACAAAAGGAGCATCAGGTTTTTGCATAATCTCATCCATACGATCATTTAACATTCCTGTAAATAATTCAGTCATTAAATAATTTTTATAATCACCTACTGTTTTTGTTAATTGTCTTGGATGTTTATAGAAAAACATTAAAGAACTTGCAGTTGCTTCTGGATCTGTTTCAATACTGATTAAAGGGTCTGTATTGTCTGGAAGATCAAAATTTTCACGTTTTGGTGAATTTGCAGGATTCTGAATTTTACCAAAATGATCTTTAATTTTTTGTTCCATTTGAGCAACATCAATATCACCTACAATAACAACAGACATTAAGTTTGGACGATACCATGTTTTATAAAAATTACGAATAGTTTCATATTTAAAACCTTCTAAAACTTCTTTTGTTCCAATTGGAATTCTGTTTGCATACTTTGATCCTTTAAAAATTACAGGAAAAGATTTTTTTCTCATACGGTCATCGGCACCTAAACCAAGACGGCGTTCTTCTAAAATTACTCCGCGTTCTTTATCAATTTCAGCATCTTCAAAAGTAACATTATGTGCCCAATCTTCTATAATCTGCAAACCTTTTTCAACTAATTCAGGTTGATCAGTTGGTACCTTTAACATATATACCGTTTCATCAAAACCAGTATAAGCATTAAGGTCAGCACCAAAACGAACACCCATTTTTTCGATTGTATTTACCAATTCTGCTTTTGGAAAATTTTTAGTTCCATTAAAACACATATGCTCACTAAAATGAGCCAAACCCTGTTGATCATCATTTTCTAAAATTGAACCGGCATTAACTGCCAAACGAAGTTCAACACGATTTTCTGGTTTTGCATTTTTACGGATGTAATAAACTAAACCATTATCGAGTTTTCCAATTTTTACATTTGGGTCAACTGGCATTGATTTAGCCAAATCGGTATTTGGCTGAGCCCAAGCTGACAGCGAAATAATTCCGATAAATAAAGATAAAATTAATTTTTTTGTTGTTCTCATGTCGTTTGAAATTTATATTGAATTGCTGTGACGTTTATACATTACGATAAGTTACAAACCTGCGAAATATTTTTGGTAAAAAGAATGATTTTAAGAATTACTTATATTATTATATGGTTTTTTCGATTAAATAATGATTTCTATCTGCAGAATTACGACTTACAAGTTCTGCGAGAAAACCTGATAAAAAAAGCTGAACTCCTAGTATTATAGCTAAAAGAGACAAGTAAAACAAAGGTTGATCTGTAACATTTCTATATGATAAATTATTAACAGCACGATAAACTTTTTCGGCTAATAAATATACAGAAACTCCACCACCCAAAATAAACATTATCATTCCCCATATTCCAAAGAAGTGCATTGGTCGTTTTCCAAAACGAGTAATAAATGTAACTGAAAGTAAATCTAACGGGCCACGTATAAATCTTTCTAAACCAAATTTAGTTGTTCCATATTTTCTTTCCTGATGCTGAACTACTTTTTCGCCAATTTTTTTATAACCAGCCCATTTGGCCAAAACAGGAATATAACGATGCATTTCGCCATAAACCTCAACACTTTTAATAACTCTGCTTTTGTATGCTTTAAGTCCGCAATTCATATCATGAAGTTTAATTCCACTGATACGACGAACTGTCCAGTTATATAATTTACTTGGTAAATTCTTTGTTAAAACAGGATCATGCCTGTTTTTTTTCCATCCCGAAACTAAATCATAATTTTCTTCGGTAATCATTTTATATAATCCAGGAATCTCTTCCGGACTATCTTGCAAATCAGCATCCATAGTAATAACAACATTACCCTTTGTAGCTTCAAAACCACAAAACAAGCCTGCTGATTTACCATAATTTCTTCTGAATTTTATTCCTTTTACTTCAGGATTTTTTGAAGAAAGATTCTCAATAACTTCCCATGAGTTATCGTTACTTCCATCATCAACCATAATAACTTCATAGGAATATTTATTTTCGAGCATTACCTTCTTAATCCAATCAAAAAGCTCAGGCAAAGATTCTGCTTCGTTAAATAATGGAACAACTATCGAAATGTCCATGTTATTTATTTTCTTCGTTAATTTCTTTTTCTATTTCAGCCATAGCAGCATCGTAGCCGTTGGATTTTTTCTTTAAAAAAGCAGATGTGATAAGTGAAAAAAGAAAACCCCAAAATGTATAAGAAAATATTGTCATTAGTGATATAGACAATGGAGTTGTAAATTTTTTAGCCATTTCTAGCGACATTTCTAATTGGTCTTCTGGCAAACCTTGTTCAGACATTTTCACTTCCATTAAATCATACATTTTCTGCATTGCATCAGTATCTATAAACTTAAGAAAAACAAACATATAAACTGCTACAATAATTGAGGCAAAAAGACTAATAAGTGTACCAGAACCTAACGCCCTTCCATATGACATTCTACCATTTTCAATTTTTTTCAAATATTTTGTCCCAACTACTATTGTTGAAATTAAAACCACATAAAAAAATAAAGAGGCTAAAAAACTTTCCTGAATATTTAAAAAATAAAGAATAACCGTAATTGCAATTAACCCAAACCCTGCAATTGCACCAAAATTCATATTATTTTTCCAAAACAAAACTCTTTGATTATTCATATTATCAGATAATTATAATGATTTGACTACAACAAAGATATTAGTTTTTTTTCAAACTTTTTTTTATATCCGTTAATTATGTATAATTTTGTGCGGGGTAAGTCTTATACGACCAGCTCCCTTTGAACTCCCCCAGGTCCGGAAGGAAGCAAGGGTAGAAGGTTGTAGCGGTGCGATATAAGTAGCTTACCCTATCTTTTTTTGGTAAACGAAAAGAAGGTTAAGCAAAATGCTTAAAAACATATCTCAAAATCTCAATTCTTTATATCAACTAATTAACAAGCTTTATTTAATCTTTTTTTAAAGCATTTCTAAAATGTCTAAAAAAGAAATAACAGAAAATATAAAAGAATTTGCCTTAAAATTAGGATATACAAATTGTGGCTTTTCAAAAGCCGAAGAATTAACAAAGAATAAAGAAAGTTTAATTAATGCCATTAATAATGGATATACCGCAGAAATGGCTTATCTGCAAAACAATTTAGAAAAAAGAGCTAATCCTACAGTATTAATTGAAAATGCAAAAACAGTTATCTCTGTTTTATTAAGTTATTATCCGCAACAAATTGAAAATAGTTCTGATTATAAAATATCTGCCTATGCTCATGGAAATGATTACCATGAAATAATGCATGAATTATTAAATAAACTTTTTGAAAAAATAAAAGAAGAAATCCCTGCGGTTAATGGAAGAACATTTTGCGATTCTGGTCCTGTATTCGAACGTGCATGGGCTGAAAAATCGGGATTAGGCTGGATTGGAAAAAATAATTTATTAATAAACCCAACTGTTGGTTCATTTGTAATAATTGGCGAAATAATTATTGATCACGAACTGGAATACGATTCACCAATTGAAGAACAATGCGGAACTTGTACTTTATGTATAAACGCATGCCCAACTCATGCTTTAACTCCATATTCTTTAAATGCAACAAAATGCATATCTTATGCAACAAATAGTAGTAAAAGTGAAAATATTTCTGACTTTTTTATTGGAAAAATAAAAAACGAGATTTATGGTTGCGATATTTGTCAGGCTATCTGCCCATATAATAAAGAAATTAACAACTCATTTAATAAATTCTTTAACCAAAACGAATACGTAAACTGGGAAAAAAAAGACTGGGAAAATTTAACAGAAGAAAAATTTACTAAAGTTTTTGAAAAAACAACTATAAAAAGTATGGGGTTTAAAAGGCTGAAAAGAAATGTAAACTTTGTTAAGAATAATATAAAAGTAACAAAATAATTATTAAAAAAAACACCTGCCACTTTCGCGACAGGTGCTAAAATAAACACGAATTAAAAAAAGAATCAAACTAAATAAACTCTTCGTATCTTCTCTCAACTTCAGCCCAATTTACAACCGACCAAAAAGCTGAAACATAATCGGGTCTTCTATTTTGGTATTTTAAATAGTACGCATGTTCCCAAACATCCAAACAAAGTACAGGAGTTCCTTTTTTCTCGGCAATATCCATCAAAGGATTATCCTGATTTGGAGTAGATGAAACAAATAATTTCCCATTACTGTCAACAGAAAGCCATGCCCATCCGCTTCCAAAACGAGTTTTTGCAGCATTATCAAATTCTTCTTTAAATTTTTCAAAAGAACCAAAAGTGCTATTAATTGCATCAGCAAGTTTTCCGCTTGGTTTACCTGTACTTTTTGATGTTAACATTTGCCAAAATAAAGAATGATTATAATGTCCGCCACCATTATTTCTGACAGCAACAGGATATTTACTTATATTCGAAAGAATTTCTAATAAGGGTAATTTTTCTGCATCAGTTCCTTTTAAAGCATTATTCAAATTAGCAACATATGCTGCATGATGTTTGGAAAAATGAATTTCCATTGTAGCTTTATCAATGTATGGTTCAAGTGCATCATATGCATAACCTAATTCAGGTAAAGCGTAGGGATAAACAAGTTTTGTTTCTAATATTGTTAATGTTTCCATTTTACTATTATTATTTGATTTAAAATTATTGATTTGAAAAGACGAAAAAATTAATATTCCGAAAAAAGAGATTATTATTATTTTCATATTTTTTGGAAATTTAAATAATCAACCGAACCATTACCACCACTTACATCTTCTAGTCTAATAAAAGTTGAAGTTTGCTCAATAATATGCCAACCGTTATTTAACTTATTTAAAGGTAAACTTACACCAAAATCTAAAATCAATTTTGGAGTACTATCATCGCTGCCATTTGACCATGAGCCACTTGTATTGTTACTGTTAACAGAGGCAGTAATAGTTCCCGAAGAATTAAATATAAACTGGTATCCTGTAAAATAATATGTATCATCAGTTCCACTATCGTGATATAATGTCACTTTCCAATTTCCTTGCTGAATTATAGTACTTATATTAATACCGGTAGAAGAGTTGCTTGAATTATCTTCTTTTTTACAAGAGTTTAAAGACAATATCACTGCTACTATAGCAATGATATATATTAAATTTATATTTTTCATTCTTTTATTTAATTAATAATAAATAACCCTAGCAACCTTCTTTTATTAGAATACTTGTACTTTGTTCTGTAACATACCAATTGCTAAGTATTTTTTTATATGGTGTAACAGTTCCATAATTAAGCATTAATTTCAACATACTATATTCACTGCCAATTCCCATTTCACTATTACTTTTTTGATCATTGTTAGTTGAAGAGATCCATAAACCGTAATCGTCAGTGTACACTTCTTTAGTACAAGAATTAAAAAACAATAACACTAACATAACGATGGAATATATAATATTTTTCATTTTTCTTATAATTAAATTATGAAACAAAGATAATGCTTATTTAGACTAATTCCAAATAATATTAATATTATTTAACTATTTTTTAAAATTATATGGTTGTACCTTAAACCAAAAAGGTGTAATTTAGCTTATTCCCAATTCGATCAAGATATAATGAAAGAGTCAGATTACTCAACTAAAATACAAGAGCTTGAAAAAGCAATTGCCGATTTATATAAAGAGAATCGTGAGTTGCTAAAACGTAATCTGGAGCTTATTGAACAAAACCGAAATTTAGATGAAGGTTTAGAAAGGTTAAATTCTAAAATGAATCTTGAATCGGCAGATAAAAAAAGCATACGTTACAAAATGGCAACTGTATTTTTTGCTGATATTAAAGGGTTTTCAAAACTTGCAGAACAACAAAATGCTGAATTATTAATTGATGAACTTGATAGATTCTTTTTAATGTTAGACGAAATTATAGCTAGTCATAATATTGAAAAGATAAGTTCAATTGGCGATACTTTAATGTGTGCTGGTGGTATTCCTAAGAAAAACAGAACTAACCCAATTGAGATGGTGCTTGCAGCAATTAAAATTAACGACAAATTAAAAGAATTTCAAAAAGAGCTTTTTGGTGAAGATAAAGTAATTTGGGAAATTTCGATGGGTATTCATACAGGACCTGTAGTTGCTGCTGAACAAGGTAAAAAGAAAATCACTTATGAACTAAAAGGTGAAACTGTAAATATTGCAAGCAGAATTGAATCTGCAAGCGAGCCAGGTAAAATTATTATTTCTGAAATGACACGTGAATTAATTTCAGAATTTTTTAGATGCAGTTATATTGGAAAAATTCCAGTAAAATATGTTGGCGATATAAATCTATATCAGGTAAAAGGATTTACACCAAAATATTCAGTTGATAAAAACGGTCTATTACCAAATAAAAAATTCCAGGTTAAATTTCAACTTATAAAATTTGATGATCTTGAAGAGTACATGTTAGATAAAATGGAGCGTGAATTACCAAAATATTTACATTATCACAATCTTAAACATACCATTGATGTTGGAATTCAGGCAGAAATAATTGGACAAGGCGAAGGAATTTCAGATGAAGAAATGTTGTTATTAAAAACTGCTGCTTTATTTCATGATTCTGGTCAAACAATACAAACCCGCGACCACGAACTTATTGGAACAAGAATAGCCTCATCTATACTTCCAAAATTTGGTTATTCCAGCGAACAAATTGCAGAAATTCAGCAAATAATAATGGCAACCAAGCTACCTCCACAACCAAAGACTCTACTACAAAAAATAATTTGCGATGCAGACTTAGATTATCTGGGCAGAAGCGATTTTATTCCAGTATCAAATATGCTTTATAAAGAACTTCACGAACAGAATCTTATTAATTCTATTAATGACTGGAACAAATTGCAGATTAAATTTCTAACACCTCATCAATATTTTACAGAAACCGCAAACAAATTACGCGAAGTAAATAAGCAAACTCAGATAGAGAGGCTTAAAAATGAAATTATTGATTAATCTGCAATAAATTTTTCTATAACAAATTGTATTTTTTCATCATTTGGCACTTCAGAATTTATCCAATTTATTGTAGTCCCTTTCTTTTCCATGCTTCTAAAATATGTCATTTGCCGTTTTGCAAACTGATGAATTGCAATTTCTAATTTTGAAAAGAATTCTTTAAAAGAATATTTTCCGGTTAAATATTCAGTAATATACTTATATTCTAAACCATAATAGACTAATTGTTCTGCTCTTAATCCTTGTGATAACAATGTTTGCACTTCTTCAATTAATCCTTCTTTAAGTCTAATGTTAAGACGATTTGTTATTCTTTTTCTTCTTAATTCTCTTTCACAATCAATCCCTATTATTAGGCTATTTAGTTTTGGATATTCTTTTTCTACAATATTATTATTTAAATAATACTCTTCTATTTCTATTGCTCGAATAGCTCTTTTAACTGTATCACCATCACTTCTGTTATGAAGTCTTTTATATTTTTTTAGAACATCGCTCAATTCCATTAGATTTTTATTCTCTAGTTCTTTTCTTAAATCTAAATTAACAGGAACATCAATTAATTTATATCCTTTTAAAGCAGCATCAATGTATAAACCGGTTCCACCACAAAGAACTGGAAAACCTTTATTAGATTTAATTGTTTCAAGCGCTTTCAAAAAATCACGTTGAAATTCAAAAACGTTATACTGATATCCTGCATCAACAATATCAATTAAATGACTAGGTATAATAACCTTTTCAATCTCATAATCTTTAATATCTTTGCCTGTGCCAATATCCATGCCCCTATATACTTGCCTGGAATCTGCACTAATTATTTCACCTTTAATTCTTCGACTTAACTCAACAGCAAAGCGAGTCTTACCGCTTGCAGTAGGTCCAAGTATTGTTACTATATTATATTTAGAAGTCATTAAGCTGTAAAAATATTATAAATTTGCATTTAAATTAAACTAAACACAATTAATCATGAACTTTCTTGCAATTTTCTCAAGATCAAAAAACATTTTATTTAAACCAGCCGAAGAATGGGATGCAATTGAAAAAGAAAATAATAGCACTTCATCTGCAATTTTCGGATATGCTTTACCTTATATTATTGCAATTACTCTAGCTTCATTAACTATTACTTTTATTGCTGGTTTTGGGTGGTATTCATTAGGATATATAGTATTAAGTACAATAAGCAATCTCATTACTCCTTTTGCAGTAATCGTTTTTTCTTCATTAATTATAAATGCTATTGCTCCTAGTTTTGAATCTACAAAAAACATTGGAAATGCATTTAAACTTGTAATATATTCATATACTGCAGCATTTTTAACAAGTATTGCTGCTGGGTTAATTCCAATTCCAATTTTTTCAAGCCTAATTGGCATAGCAGGTTTATATTCTGCATATACTTTATGGATGGGAATTTCTCCAATGATGAAAACTCCAGAACACAAAAAAGTTAGCTACACTATTTTGAGCTTTATTATTATGATGGGCGTTTATGGTGTTACTTTTTTAACATTGAACGTAATAACTGCAGCATTTTATTTTACAAATACAGCTTTTAGATTCTAATATTTGATTTTATATTTAATGGGCGATAAAATAATAAGTAAAAACAAGAAGGCTGGGTTTCAGTTTGAAATTTTTGAAAAATTTGTTGCTGGTATTATTTTAACTGGAAGCGAAATAAAATCAATACGTCAGGGAAAAATTAATTTCGTTGATTCATATTGTATATTTATTAACAACGAGCTTTATATTCGTGGTTTGCATATTGCCGAGTACACACATGGTGGTTATGCTAATCATGTTCCGGTGCATGATAGAAAACTTTTGTTAAATAGAAGTGAACTAAACAGAATTCTAAAAAAAGTAAAAGAAAAAGGATTTACTATAATTCCTACTTCTTGTTTTTTAACCGAAAAAGGAAAGGCAAAATTCGAAATTGCTGTTTCGCGTGGCAAAAAATTATATGATAAAAGAGAGTCACTAAAGAAAAAAGACAGTAAAAGAGAAGCCGACAGGGCAGACAAAGATTAAAAAAGATTATTGATCAAAGAAGAAATTGTTAAGTTCGTAAATATCTTCTATTGTAAAATTTGTTCCAAAATCGAAGAATTTATCGATTGCAATATTTAATTCTTCAACTGAAATATAATTATCATTATTTACATCAACTGGTTTAAACTTCGCTGGCATTTCAAGATACATTGTTGTAAATTTCTTAATTCCACCAGCCTGTCTGCATAGACTTGGATAATAATCACAAATACGATTTGTTGGTACAGCATTTCGAAGTTTAGATTCTGCAATAATTTCTTCTTCAGTAAAGGTAACTCCTTGAAGATTTACATTAGCATTTTCGGCAGACTCTAATTCTTTATCTAAATAATTTGGAAAACCATCATCATCTTTATCAATTGGACATCCTTTTGAAGTTACTTCAACACCTGGTGGAGTAGATGGACATTCATCCCATAAATCAACAACGCCATCGCCATCTTCGTCTTCAGCATCAATTGAAGAAAATAAAACATCATTATAATGCTCTTCAAGTACTGTTAACTTTGGAGGAGAAAACAAATCATAATGTAACGTAACATAAGTTACTATAAACTTATCCCCATGTTTATTTCCCGAACGGCTTCCGGTTCCTGCATCGCTAACATTATCTACATTATTATTAAAGTTAAAATGATATGTTGCTCCAATGCGAACTGAGAATCTATTTGAATAAAAATATTCAAAACCAAAATCAATCGGAATTGCAAACGCTACCTGAGGATATTTTCCTAAACCATCTAAATTTTGTTCACGTAAATCAGTTTCATATTTATAATCTCGTTGTAGAATCACACTATTTAACTCATTACCTTGAGTTTCGGCAATATTTCTAATTGTTCCATCAGACCAATAATTATATAACACTCCATTTGCGTCATACATATCAGCTTTTGAATTAAATTCGAAAGATTCCAACCCTAATGAAATAAAAGGCATTACAACAGATGGTTTTTTTATTAAGTGTTTAAAATTGTAACTTACATTTATTCCACCAGCTAAGACTTCTGACTGAAAATTAATCTTTCTTGTAGGAGTTAAAGCATTACCGGTAAGTTTACCATATGTTATCTGAAAATTTAATTTTAAAAATGGATTTAAATTTCTTGAAATTACCCCTATCCAAGCTGGTCTTCCAACTAATGGATTTGAACTATAATTATCTCTTACATCTCCAAAAAAAGTAAATACTCCACGTCCAAACCCAACTACTGGCTTATATACAGGCGTTTTTTCTTTAGCTGTTGTATCAAGAATCAGATATTCATAAGGTCCATGATCTGAAGGAATATCTTTTTTTGTTGAATCAACAGTCTCTACCTGACTCATTACGAATCGGGGAACAAATATTATAATACAGATTAACAGACACTTTGCCGACATTCGGGAAACTTTGTGCTTTTTTTACGAAAATAATAAAAAAAAGTTTGTTATTGATACCATTTCTGATTAGCAATCATAATTGCTTCCTGAACTGTTATTCTGGTACCATTATTATATGCAGAAACAAAAGCATCACGAATTGGAGTAGTTTCCCATATTTTCACTCTATGATCACGGGCATCTTTGTACTCGGCATGCGAACCAATAATATATTTATTTAAACCATCATTAACTTCTATTGCAACATCTTCAGACACCTGCATTTTCTTGAAATATGAAGTCTTTAGATTATTACGATAAGCTCCAATTTGTACTTTATAATTTACACCCTTTTCTGGTTCTACAATTATTTGATTATTTACAATCTGATTATTGTTATTATTTTGATTGTTTTGATTATTAATTTGGTTATTGTTCTGATTGTTGGTTTGATTCTTTATTGTATCAATTTGATTATTATGATTTTGATTGTTATTTGTATTGTTGTTATTTAAATTATTTTGATTACTGTTCTGATTATTTTGATTGTTAGTATTATTCGCCAATATACTAGAATTCAAGAACTCTTTATTCTCAATAGTTTTTATTTTAGTTCCTTCATTTTCAATATATGATAACGAACCTGAAATATCTGGTATTCCAGATGACGGAGTATTTGAAGACAGTTTATAGCTTATTTGAAATTGATTATCTGGAGGAAGAGACATCCAAAGAAATTTCACAGTATTATCTTTAAATGAAAAGATTCCATCTTTGCTTTCAATATTTGTTGCAGTAAATTCGCTTGGTATTTTTTCCTGAATTTTAGCAAATTTATCTTTTGATAAGTTTGCAGTATTTATTAAAAGATGAACTGTTATCCCATCTATATCGCGTATGATTTGACGATAACAAAATATTTCATTAGCTTGAAAATTCTGAGTTACAGTATTATTTACAACTTGTTTTGAACTATCAGGATTTGTGTTTTGATTATTATTTGCAAGAGCCCCTTGAGATTTAATAATTACTGTTTTGCTAGAAATTGCCATAGTTTTACGTTCGTTATCATAGATATAACTAAAATCGCCACCTAAAACTAAAGGGCCTTCTGCTGTGGGGTCAACCAGAATGTTATATGTTATTGTAAAAGTACTATCTGAAGGAAGTTTTAACCAAATTATTTTAACTTTTTGATCTTTAAAAGTAAAATCTCCATTAAAAGAATTTAATTGTGTTGCAGTATAACCAATTGGCAAATCTTGCTGATAACGTGCAAAACTTGCTAAATCAGTTTTAGAAATCTTTAATTCAACAGTAAAACTTGTTCCAGGAACAACTTCATCAGGTGCATTTACTGTAACCGCTACGTCACCTAAAAATAAATTAACGAGCAGAAAACCAATAAAATTCAGAAGTAGAATAAGATACTTAATCATAAATTAGTACATTTTTCAACTAAACTGCTCAAATGTAAGCATTAAAGTTGAAATTTTAAAAAACCCGACAATTTTTATCAACAATTGTTAATAAAAATTGTTTAAAACTTCTGGGTTTTTTACGTGGCAAAAGCAAAAAAGTTATCAACCAATGTTGACAAGTTAAAAATTAGGTTTGTGTACGTACTTTTGATAAAATGCATGAATGTGCTCAACAGCCTCATCTGCAGTGTCAACTAAATGAAATAAATCTAAATCAGCTACAGCAATATTATGTTCATCATTTAGAACCGATTTTTTTATCCAATCCATTAATCCCTGCCAATAGTCTTTACCAACTAAAACAATAGGAAATCGTGCAATTTTATCAGTTTGAATTAGTGTTATAGCTTCAAAAAGCTCATCAAAAGTCCCAAAACCACCTGGTAATGCAATAAATCCTTGAGCATACTTCATAAACATTACTTTTCTAACAAAGAAATAATCAAAATTTATAATTTTATCTAAATCAATGTATGGGTTTGGATGTTGCTCAAATTCGAGAACAATGTTAACTCCAACAGATTTTCCACCTCCCAGTTTTGCTCCTTTGTTTCCAGCTTCCATAATTCCTGGGCCTCCACCGGTAATTACTCCATAGCCTATTTGTGTGAGTTTAAAAGCAATTTCTTCTGCTAATTTATAATACTTATTATCTGGTTTTGTTCTAGCTGATCCAAATATTGAGACACAAGGACCAATTTCAGATAATTTTTCAAATCCTTGAACAAATTCAGACATAATTTTAAAAATATGCCATGAATCGTGGGTTTTAATTTCATTCCAGTCTTTATTTTCAAAAGCCCTGATAATTTTTTCTTCACTTGTACTCATAGTTCTTCACATTTATTTTTTTGATACGTTAAATTCTTATGAAGGTTTAATTCCTCTTTTAAAAATGGCGCTGTAAATCCAATATTGTTTTTAGCAATTTCCTCTGGCGACCCCTGTGCAATAATCTGCCCACCTCGAGTTCCGCCTTCCATGCCCATCTCTATTATATAATCGGCTTGTTTTATTACATCTAAATTATGCTCAATAACAATAACTGTATTTCCTTTATTTGCTAATTTATTTAACACATTCATTAATATTCTTACATCTTCAAAATGAAGACCGGTAGTTGGCTCATCTAAAATATAAAGAGTTTTGCCTGTATCTTTTTTTGTAAACTCAGCAGCTAACTTAATACGCTGAGCCTCACCCCCACTTAAAGTTGTTGATGGTTGTCCAAGCGTTATGTATCCTAAGCCAACATCATTCAACGCTTTAAGTTTATTATGAATTGCTGGAATATTCTCAAAAAATTCTACAGCTTGTTTTACGCTTAATTCTAAAATGTCGCTAATAGATTTACCTCTATATCGAACCTCAAGGGTTTCACGATTATATCGCTTGCCATTACAATCAGTACATGAAACATACACATCTGGCAAAAAATTCATTTCTATTGTTTTAACACCAGCACCGCCACAACCTTCGCATCTACCACCTTTTACATTAAAGGAAAATCTTCCTGCATTAAAACCACGAATTTTTGAAGCAGGCATTTGCTCAAATAATTTTCTGATATCTGAAAATATTTGAGTGTATGTTACAGGATTTGATCTTGGGGTTCTACCAATAGGCGACTGATCTACTTCAATTACTTTATCTATATTCTCTAGCCCTTTTATATTGTTATATGGTAATGGATTTTTTAATGCTCTAAAAAAATGTTTTGATAAAATTGGTTGCAAAGTTTCTTTTATCAAACTCGATTTACCGCTACCAGAAACTCCGGTAACACAAATTAATTTTCCTAATGGGATTATAATGTCAACATTTTTTAAATTGTTACCAGCTGCGCCAGTTAAAGAAATTGATAACCCATTACCCTTTCGTCTCGTTTTGGGAACACAAATAAATTTTCTCATGCTGAGATAATCAGCTGTCAAGCCTTTTTGTTTCAATATTTCAGCAGGAGTTCCTTGAGCATCAACTTCACCACCATTTCGACCAGCAAACGGTCCCATATCAACTACGTGATCTGCAGACATAATCATTTGCTTATCGTGTTCAACAACGATTACCGTATTACCTGCATCCCGCAATTGTTTTAAAGATATTATCAATCGTTCATTATCTCTTTGATGAAGCCCAATACTCGGTTCGTCTAAAATATAAAGTACGTTTACAAGTCTGCTACCGATCTGTGTTGCTAACCTTATTCGCTGACTTTCTCCACCGGATAATGAAGCTGCTGGACGATTTAGATTAAGGTAATCAATCCCAACATCGAGAATAAATTTTAATCTATTTCTAATCTCCTTTAAAATATCACGAGCAATTATAGATTGTTTTTGAGAAAGTCTTTCTTCTAAATTGTTAAACCATTCATATAAATCGGATAAATTCATTTGAGATAATTCAGAAATATTTTTTCCGTCAATCTTGAAATAAAGCGATTCCTTTTTTAATCTTGCCCCATTACAATCAGGGCAAGTCTCATTTACAACAAAATCATCTGACCATTGTTTTGCCTTTTGTGATGTAGATTCATGATGTTGGTTTAAAATATAATTAACCAAACCTTCCCAATTTATTAAATAATTTGAAGATATTCCGGGATAATTACCCTGCAGTCTAAATGTTTCGCCAGATCCATATAAAACAACATTTAATGCGTTTTCCGGGATATCACTAACTGGTGTTTTTAATGAAAAATCATATTTTGCAGCAATCGCTTCAAGTTGCCAAAAAATTAATGAACTCCTGTATTTCCCCAATGGTGCAAATGCTCCTCTGGCAATTGAAAGTGTTTTATCTGGAATTATTTTATTTAAATCAACGCGCGCAAAACGACCTAGTCCTCCACAATGTGAACATGCACCTTGCGGCGAATTAAAAGAAAATGTATGTGGTGCTGGTTCATTATACGAAATCCCACTTGTAGGACACATAAATGAGCGACTGAAATATCTGACTTTTTCAGTTTCCTTAGTTAGAATCAAGCAAACACCATCTCCTTGTTTCATTGCCATTTGTACAGATTCCCGCAAACGTTTTTCTGATTCTTCAGAAACTTTAATTCTATCAATAACTAATTCAATGTTATGAACTTTATATCGATCTACCTTTAACCCGAATTTTAACTCTTTAATTTCATCGTCAATTCTTGCATACAAAAAACCTTTACGTCTAATACGATCAAATAATTCCTGATAATGACCTTTACGACCTTTTACAAGAGGTGCTAAAATTGTAATATTTTCTCCTAAAAACTGTTCATTTATAAGTGCATTAATCTGCACTTCTGAATACTTTACCATTTTTTCACCCGTAACATAAGAATACGCTTCTGATGCACGAGCATAAAGTAATCTTAGAAAATCATATATTTCTGTAGTTGTTCCAACTGTTGATCTTGGATTTCTGCTAATTGTTTTTTGTTCAATAGCAATAACTGGACTTAGACCTGAAATTTTATCAACTTCTGGGCGTTCAAGGTTGCCTAAAAAATTTCTTGCGTACGCAGAAAATGTTTCAATATATCTTCTTTGTCCTTCTGCATATATCGTATCAAAAGCAAGAGAGGATTTTCCGCTGCCACTTAATCCGGTAATTACAGTTAATTTGTTACGCGGAATTACAAGGCTAATATTTTTAAGATTATGAACCCGTGCACCTGAAATTTCTATATTTTCCTGCCTTTTTACAGCAAGCTTATCAGTCATAACTTTCCTTATAATTTATTTGGGTTTAGTAATATTTGTTGTGTCTGCAACTTCATCTTGAAGTAGCCCTGATTCAATCCAAATTTTATTCAAATCGCGATAGCCTGATTTAGGTATTTTTAAAATATATTTTTTACCTTGTGTTATAGTAAGTGTATTCTGCCTTAACCAAGGGTTAAAATATTTCAATAGTTTATAATTTACCTCCTTTGAAATAGCAAAATTAGCGAGATCAGTTATTGAGGTATCGAGCAAAACGTTATCTGTTGGAATTGGCGGATATAAATCTTTTTTTCTATAATGAAAACCATAATTTTTTGGATTATCCATTATTGTTTTAATTGCAATAATGCGAAACACATAACGTGAAGTCTCTTCATTCAGCATTAAATCATAATATGATGTTACCTTTTGTTTTTTAATTTGATTATCAACGCCTCCCATTCCTGCATTATATGAGGCCGCAACCAATGCCCAATCTTTATAATATTTGTAGCAATCATTAAGATAATTACAAGCTGCATTAGTAGATTTTTCTAAATTATATCTTTCGTCAATTTCATCAGAAATTTCTAATCCATATTTTAAACCAGTTGGTTTTATAAATTGCCAGAATCCTGCTGCACCTGCTGGACTCACAACATTACTTAAACCACTTTCGGCAACACATAGATATTTAAAATCATCAGGAATTCCATTCTTCTTAAGTATTGGTTCAATAACAGGAAAATATCTGTATGCCCGCTTTATAAATAGAAACGCCTGAGAGTGCCAATAGGTATTGATTAAAAATTCTCGGTCTAAGTTTTCATAAACATCAAAATATTCCAACGGTACTTTCTCTCCTGCAAAAGTTAAATTATCAGGAAATTCTATTGCAAATACTGCATATTTAGTATTAAATTCTTCTATATACTTTTTATCAACATAAGAATCTGTTTTCTGACCAGAAAAGCTAAATAAGCTTATAATTAGCCAGAGTAAACAAAGAGCAGTAAAAGTTGAAGCTAACTTAAGCCAGAATTGTTTTAAACGATTAGAATCAATATTTTTCAAGCTCAACAGGTTTTGTGATACGTGTATTTATATATAGAAATAAGAGGATAAAGATACCATAGATTAATGAAAATAGTCCTACCCATATTGATATTTGTTCTTTTGTATTTAAAACCAAAAGAGCTAAACAAATTGAAATAATATTTATTAAAAAATATATAATTGCAATTTTTGGTTCAGAAAACCCTCTGTAATTTAAAAAATGTGTAGTATGATCTCTACCACCAACAAATGGTGATTTCTTTTTAAGCAATCTGTTAATTGTTACAGTAAATGAGTCAATAATTGGAATAAGAAAAATCATGAAAATAATTAGCACATGAAAAATTGAAGGTTTAATATCAATAGTAACAGTACCATTCCAAAAATAAACAATGCTAAAAGCTCCTAAAAAAGCTCCAATCATTTGACTTCCACTATCACCCATATACATTTTTGCAGGGTGCCAGTTAAATTTCATAAAAGACAATAATGAAGCTAAAAGAGCAAGAAAAATAAACAAATCTATATTTGCGCCGCCTATTAATATATTTTGACAAATTAATCCAACTAAAACAGTAATAGAAATTGAAGAAGTTATTGCATCCATATTATCCAGCATGTTAATTGAATTCATTATACCAGTTATCCAAAAAACAGTAAAGAAAGCATTAAAATAATAATCTGATGATATTTGAATATAAAGACCTCCTCTTACAAGTATTAAAGCACATGCGACCTGTATTGCAAATTTTAAAAATGGAGAAGTACTAATCATGTCATCAGCAAGTCCCATTAAAAATGAAATAATTAGAACTAATCCAACATAAAGATAAATTGGATTAATATTTAAAATACTTTTCTCATAAAGCAAATAAACTATTGCAGAAATTAAAAGGGTTACAAAAAAAGTTATTCCGCCAGAAACAGGTTTTGTTTGACTACTCCAACGAATACCATTAAGATTAGCTTTGCGAATATTATATTTTGTAGATTTCTTAAAAAGAAAATTATGAATAAAATATGAGACGACTAACAATACAAAAAAATAAATAATAAGCAATATATGTGTATCAATTAAAATCATGATTATAATTTAGAAATAATTTTACCCAAAAACCCTTTTTTCTTTTTCTTTTCAGAATCACCATAATAATCTGTATGATAATCCGTATTTCCGTATCCATAACCATAGCCATAGCCATAATTATAACCGCCATACCTTGACTTTTCTAAATCAATCCCATTTAAAACAACTGACAGATTTAGAATATGCTTTTCTATAAATAAATGATTTAGATTATATAAAAATGCTCGTTTAGAATAATTTGCTTTAATCACATAAATTGGGTAATCGCAGGTTTTAAAAATTTCTAAAGCATCTGTAACTAAACCTAAAGGCGGCGTATCTATTATTATAACATCATAAATAAGCTTCAACTTTTCTATTAGTTTGAATAACTCCAAACTTGCAGTAAGTTCTGATGGGTTTGGAGGCACAGGCCCTGCAGTGATATAATCGAGATTTGATATTTTTGATTTTCTAATACATTCTTCAAAAGTATTTTTTTTAATAAGAATTGTACTTAATCCTTTGCTATTATCGGTATTAAAACATAAGTGAAAACGTGGTTTTCTTAAATCTAAGTCTAATAAAATAACACGTTTGCCTTGAATTGCAAATATCCCAGCCAAATTAAGTGCTATAAAAGTTTTTCCCTCGCCACTTATAGTAGAAGAAACAGCAATAGTTTTTGATCCATCAATATTCTTAAGAAAATCTAAACTGGACTTAATAGATCTGAATGATTCAGAAAAAACCGAATTAGGTTTAACATCAACTAAAAGTTGTGAAACAGCTAGCTTAGTTTTATATAACGGAACTACGCCAACAACTGGCACTTCAGAATAAGATCGAACATCCTCAGGAGAAGTAATTTGATTATAAAGTAAATACCTTAAAATTATGATACTTGCATTTAATACTAACGCAACTACCATAAATAGAACAAAAACAGAATTTCTTATTGGTGATATTGGAGCAG
>CAIQJL010000093.1 GCA_903872185.1 uncultured Bacteroidota bacterium
AAGTTTTTGATTATATTATTGATGGAACAAAACACACAATTAATTTTTTGAATGGTGTATTAAACCTTAAAAATGGTGAATTTAGAACCCGAAATATAACTGATTATTATAGCAAATGTTTAAATTATGAATATTCATCAACAGTTGATAAAAATATAGTAGCATTCATTAAATCAAGATTTTTAAGAATATGCAATGATGATCCAAAAATGTATAGATTTGTAATGGCATTTTTAGGATACTGCATAACAGGAGAAATCACGGAACAAATTTGTATGTTCTTTATTGGATATAGTGCAAGTAATGGAAAATCAACAATTTTAGAAATCTTAAATGCAGTATTTAATATATACTGTTTCAAAATTAACAAAGATACATTTGATTTAAATAATAAAGTAAGACACAAACAATTAATATTTTGTAATAAACCGACAAGAATAGTTTATATTGAAGAATTATCACAAAAAAATTTGGATAGTGAATTTTTAAACGATTTTATTACAGGATCTGAATTGAACTGCGATGTTATGTATGGAACATCAACAACAATACACAATCAAACTAAATTAATTATAGCAACTAACAACAACCCGAGAACAATGGATATTCAACCAGGCAACAGAAGACGATTTAATGGTTTAGTTCTTAATAATCAATTTGTAGAAGCCAAATATGTGAATGAAAGTATCAAGAAATATTTAAGAGAAGATATTATAACATTATTTAAAACTGATATATATAAACTTGCTTTAATTTCTTTAATGTTAGAAGCATCAATAAAATATTATGCAATAGGATTAAAAATACCACAAACTTATAAAGAAATATTTAATGATATTTATGATGAAAATGACAAATTTAAACAACTATTAGACAATTATTTTAAAATTACTAAAAATAAAAATGACAGAGTTAATAAAGATAAATTAGTTGAAATATACAATAATGTTTATCAAACTAAAATTGATTTTGTTAAAATATTGAAAGATATTAAAAGACTTAATTTAAATTATGAAAAGGGAAAATGCTGTGATGGTATTAGAGGTTGTGTAACAAATTTAAGAATTCTTCATGATGATGAAAGAAAAAAGAGAAATAATAATGTAGAAGAGAAGAAAATTGAAGATAGTGATGATGATGAACCAAAACAAGAACAAAAACCAGAACCACCAAAACAAGAACAAAAACCAGAACCACAAATACCAGCAAAACAAGAAATAAATTATGAATCTGACAATGAATTATTTGATGATAATTCAAGTATAATTAAAAAATGTGTTTTTGGTAAAGTTAATAACTGCGTTTTTAATGTGCAAAATATGACCATTCAACAAACTGAAACAAAACCAGAACAAAAACAAGAAGTGCCGAAAAGATTACATACAAATAAAAGAATAAATAAAAAGACAAAAATTGCAAAAGAAAAGTGCGTTTTTGAACAACCTAAACTAGAAATTAATGAAGAAGAAAAAAAAGAATTAGATAAAGTATGTGGAGATGTTGATGATGATTTTGGATTAACAATTAATTGGGAATAATAATTTTCTTTAAAT
>CAIQJL010000094.1 GCA_903872185.1 uncultured Bacteroidota bacterium
AGAGTATTTACTTTAGATCAGGCATCATATTATATTGAATATGTTCCGGTATATTTAAATATTATGCAGATATTGTTACTCAATGTTGGCGCATTAGCTGTTACATTTTTAATGCTTATAGTGCCTTCATTTGTTATTTCAAGAATAACTCCTATTAGAGCTATTAAATTTAATTAAAACGATTATTATGGATTCAATTAGACAAAATAAAGTATCACGATTAATACAAAAGGAACTCAGTGAAATATTCCAGCGTGAAGGAATAACACTTTTTAATGGAAATTTAATTTCTGTAACAATGGTCAGGATGAGTCCCGATTTAGCTTTAGCTAAAGTGTATCTAAG
The DNA here is from genome assembly GCA_903872185.1 of uncultured Bacteroidota bacterium. GTDB lineage: Bacteria > Bacteroidota > Bacteroidia > Bacteroidales > GWA2-32-17 > GWA2-32-17. Next base: position 346 of record CAIQJL010000094.1, read on the forward strand.
TATTTTTACTCCAAACGGAAGAGAAAATGCATTCCCATTAATTGATGAAAACAAAAAAGTTATTAGACATAGCCTTGCGCAGAAAATAAAAAATCAGGTTAAATTAATTCCCGAACTTGCTTTTTTTATTGATGACTCAATAGATTACATGAACAGAATAGAAGAACTTTTAAAGAAGTAAAAATTGAATCTCAGATATTTCATAGCGAAGCGTTATTTGTTTTCCAAGAAATCAACAAATGTAATTAATGTTATTTCTGCGGTTACTGCTACAGGTATTGCTGTTGGCACAATGGCGCTTATTGTTGTGTTATCTGTTTTTAATGGCTTAGAAACTCTTATTGTCGATCGGTTTAATTCTTTCGACCCCGATTTAAAGGTAGTTCCTGTTTCTGGAAAAACGTTTATTCCTGATAGCATGCAGTTACAGATTCTGACTTCAATGCCAGGTGTTAAAATGTATTCCGAGTCAATAGAAGAAAATGCTCTTGTACGTTACGAAGATGTTTATCACCCTTTTGTTATGAAAGGTGTTAGTCCTTCTTTTGCCGAAATGACAGGTATTGACTCAATGATAGTTGATGGTCATTTTATGCTGGAATACCAGGAAAGTCCCGTTGCCGTTATTGGAATGGGCGTTAATGCGTATTTGTCAGTTTCAATGAATTTTATTTCGCCTTTAAAAGTATATATTCCAAAGCGGACTTCTGGTTTTTCTGATGATCCTGAAAAAGCATTCAAAATTAAAACTATTTATCCTGTTGGAATTTATGGCATAGATCCTGAAATTGATCAGTATATTATTGTTCCAATAAGTTTTGCGCGCGAATTGTTAGAATACACAAAGGAAGTTTCTGCAATTGAAATTAAATTAAAAAATGGTGTAAGAGCAAGCTCCGTCGAAAGAGAAGTTCAAAAACTTTTTGGAAATAAATTCGATGTAAAAAACAGATACGAACAGCATGAGCTTATTTATAAAATCATGAAATCTGAAAAGGTTATTGTATTTCTGATACTTGCATTTATTTTGCTTATTGCCTCATTTAATATTATTGGTTCGCTAACAATGTTAATATTAGAGAAAAAAGAAGATATTAAAACATTGCAATGTATGGGTATGACTATGCCCGAAATTAGAAAGTTATTCTTGCTTGAAGGTTGGCTAATATCTATTATTGGTGCTTTGGCAGGTTTGGCAATTGGCGCAATTATTTGCTTGTTGCAAATTAAATTTGGGTTTATACCAATGCAGGGGAGTAATCCAGATGCATTTGTGGTAAATTCTTATCCTGTAGAAATGCGTTTACTGGATTTTGTTTTAACATTTGTCACAGTACTTGTTATTGGATATCTTGCATCACGTTTCCCTGTTCGTTACATTACCCGTAAATACATGGGCGAGGAGAGGATGGGGGAATAAAAGTTTAAAGGTTAAAATTTATAACTATTATGGTAGATTGCGGATCAAGTCCGCAATGACGAACTGAGCAAACTTAATGCTGTGGAATTAGGAATTTTGAAATCTCTATATTGTCATGCTGATCCGCCGCAGCGGACGAAGCATCTGTTTTGACAATATAGCTCTAAATTTTATGGCTAGTGTTCTCACAATTAACTTTTATAGAATAAAAAAGCATGAATTTCTTCATGCTTAAATTAAGTTTAATTTAAAAATATTTATTTCGAAATAACTATTTTTATCATTTTAGTTTCAGTGCTAGTTTCCATTTTGCATAAATAAATTCCTGAAGCAAGTCCTTCGCTAGATAACTGAATTTGATGATTACCTTGTGATGCAAATTGTTTAGACAATAGAACTTTTACAGTTTCGCCTAAGGTGTTAATTAAGATGATGGTAATATTATCAGATTTTTTTAGGTTAAATGCAATAGTTGATTCTGATTTAAACGGATTAGGATAAGAACTGAAATATTGTAAATTGTTATTATTTTTTGGCATCGTTAGAGGTAGATTAATTGGTGGGAAAATAATAAAATCTACCCATGCAGCATCTTGTCCACCAACTTCCATGTAATCTTTGGAATATATCCATTTTAGAATATGAGTACCTGTTGTTATGGAATAAGCTTCTCTGCTCCAGTCAACTTCACCACTCCATTGACCCTTTTGAACGCCGTCAATTTTAAAAGTTAGAAAATCGTATCCTGATTCACTTGAAACTTTTTTGTAAAAAGACATTGAGTCATTTGAAAGAACATTAACAGACATTGTTAACTCAGATGTGCTAGGTACAGTGTAACTTCCATTTGGTATTATTCCGGAACGTGCAGTATAATTTCCTTCATAAATACTTCCGCTATTTATAATTGTCCATGGTGCATTGCCAATTTGTGTCTGGTTCCATGGATATTCTGTAAAAGTATTTGATTCGAAATCTTCAACAATTAATCCAATAGTTAATGTAAATGATTTTGTAGTTGTGTATCCACCGGCATTTACGTTGTATGTTAAAGAAACTGTTGAGCCTGTTGTTGCGCCTGCATCAACATTAATAGTGTAAGTAGCTTGTGTATTTCCTCCGGCTACTATTGAGCCTATGTTTTGAGCATTTAAGGGCATTGTTGCCGAACCACTATTTATTGTTAAAGTAGTATTTGTTGTTGGCGAAATAGCATGCCCATTGTTTGATGTTAATATTTTTATTGTTGCAGTTTCTCCTGGATCAAGTCTGCCATTGCCATTACCTAACGCAACATCGTCAATAGTGATTGTAGTCGCTTGCATTACAGGAGCATTTAGAACAATGCTAAAATTTGTTTGCCATGTATTTGCTCCACCATCGCTGGAGGTAATAGTAAAAGGAGTTGATTGCTGATCTGTAATAATATTATTTACTGTGAATGCAAAAGCGTTATTTTGTAATGAAGTTGTGTTTGATGTTATATTACCGTATGTTTGAGTATTGTCAGTAATGTTTATACTGGTGCTTGGTGAGCTTAATGTAGCAGTAATATTTGTTGCATCAACTGTACCAACATTTTTTAATGTTACATCTAAGTTAATATTTTCGCTATATTCAACATTCCCATTTGCAGCAATACCCGAATCATGTATTATTTTGCTGTCATAAACAATATACGGAGTCCCACTGCTTGCAACTTCAAATGTTCCAATGTATGGAACATAATTATATGCTGTTGCACAAACATTAAAAATCTGTCCAACTGTTGTTGGAGCAGGGTTTAGTGTAATTGTTGCACTACCACCCGTAACATAACCTGTTCCGTATATTTGATTGTTATTTGTTATTGCAACAAATGCACCTTCAACATCACAATTAATCTGAAAGGTGTTTAAACCTATTATCAATGTAGGTTGGTGAAAAACTGTCATTGCCATCGGATCAGTTGTTCTAACCATTAAGCTAGGGTCTCCAAATATAGTCCATGTGTCAGTCATAGTAGGATCTGGTGAAACCTCATTCATTTTAAAAATTCCATTTACTGATAATCCTCCGAAAGTTCTTTTAATATTACCAACAACACTTTCTCTAAGCACATCAACCATTTCTTCCTGTGCATACATTGGTGGTTCCCAACTTTGGTTAATGGTTGACATTAATGTAGCAACAGCGCCAGTAGGCTGATCGTTTTTTGTTGATCTAAGCATTGCTTCAGCAAGACATGTACCTGCAGTGAAATTACCATTAACACATGCAACTGACCATACAAATGGCCACATTGTGGTATTTGTTAAATTAGGGCAGTCAGTATTTGAAAAATTACTAGTAACAAAAACATTGTCGCCACCATGACCAGTATAAGTAATAATACCTGTACCATTATTTATTTCTGTTGTTAATTGTGCAGGTGTAACATCACCGGCTGCATCCAAACCACCTTTATCTCCATCAAAAAGTTCAGCTTCTGAAGTATAAGTGTATCCCATTAAATTAGTTAAAATATTTCTTTGATGTTGCCAGTCGAATTCTCCAAAATGGCCTGTTCCAGGGTCGTTTGAGCCAATGCCAACACAATGGTTAAATTTTCCGGGAGTTAAAGTTGGGTATTTTTCATATTGTATAGATCTTGTTACTTGAGTTGTAACATGTGCAACAGTTTCTGCTGAAAAACGGCCTACGAAAATTTCCTGATATTTATCAGTGCCAACAATATATCCATAAGATGGGTCAGAACCACCACCTGCACTTGTAAATGTTGGTATTTGAGCAGCATCACCTACAAGTAATAAATATGTTAAGCCATTTGTGTTATAGTAATTTGTTACATAATTCTTAATCGCAGTATTTGTTCCTCCTGCTGTAGCAACAGAAATCATTTCACACGGAATTCCTTCTATAATTTTCCAGTTAACAAATTGCTGCATTGCGGCCATAAAAGAAGGATCGGAAATGATTAACATTTTACCGGGAAGATCGCTTAATTGTGTGTATTTTGCAGTTGATGTATAGTTTAAAAATTTGGAAGAATACAAATTGTTAAATTCTCTATCGATACTAGAAATCGCTTTAGTCCTTACAAATGAATTAACTCCGGTTATACCTGTTGATTTAACTTTTAATTTCAATTCCGTATAAATTCTTAAGACCTTTGTTACAGGATTGTATGCAAATGGTTGAATAACTACCGACTGTCCTCTATAGTCTCTGAAAATAAATGGCTCTCTTAAAAAGGAAACTTCAGATGGATAGAATGCATTATTTTGATATTCAGCACCAAAAGTATAAGGAATAGTTGTTGGATCAACAGTTCTTAACAAATTACCTTTTGACGGAGCAATATTTAAGTTATTAATCTCAATAAAATTTGAGCTTATTATTTCTACAGTCATTTGATCATAATCGGGAATTATAATTGATGTAGCAAAACAAGGTAAATCGGGTGCACCCGATTTTAATATTCTTGCTGAATTTGGAGCATCAACAATTAAAGCCTTGCCATTATTTGTTGAGATTATTTTTAGCTCGTAAGCATTCAAATTAAAACTTATAACAGTTTCGTTATTTGAAGAAGAAACAAGCTTGATTTCCGATTCTGTTTTTGTGGAATTACCAACTTGAATCCATGAATGCTGTTGCCCAAAAACAGCAGTAGCTGACAAAGAGATTGTCAGCCACGCCAAAAATAAATTTATATTTCTCATTATAAGCTTGTTATTTTGATATAACTATTTTAATCATTTTAGTTTCAGTACTAGTTTCCATTTTACATAAATATATTCCTGAAGCTAACCCTTCACTTGATAATTGAACCTGATGGTTGCCTTGAGAAACAATTTGCTTAGGTAAAAGAATTTTTACAGTTTCGCCTAAAGTATTTATTAAGCTAATGGCAATATTGTCTGATTTTACCAAGCTATATGATATTATAGATTCAGACTTAAACGGATTAGGATATGAACTGAAATATTGTAAATTGTTATTGTTTTCTGGCTGCATTAAAGGTAGGTTAATTGGTGGGAATATAACAAAATCTACCCACGATCCATCTCCAGTTGGGGCAACCGAATAATCTTTAGAATAGATCCATTTTATAGTATGTAATCCTGTAGACATCATGTATGCTTCGCGACTCCAGTCAACTGTACCACTCCATTGGCCTTGAGCTACACCATCAATGTAAAACTTTAACCAATCATAATCTTGTTCACTAGTTACTTTTTTATAAAATGAAATGCTGTCGGCAGATAAAACATTAATTTGCATTGTTAGTTCAGATGTAGCATTATTCCCAATAATTCCTGAGCGAGCAGAATAAGCTCCTTCATATATGCTCCCACTGTTAATAATAGTCCATGGAACATTTCCTGTTTGAGTTAGATCCCATGGGTAATTAGTAAATGTATTGGTTTCAAAATCCTCTACTATTAAACCTATTGTTAAAACAAATGATTTTGTAGTTGTATAACCACCAGCATTAACATTATATGTAAAAGATGCAGTTGAACCTACTGTTGCACCAGCATTTACATTTACAGTGTAAATAGCCTGAGTATTACCACTAGCAACAATAGCACCAATGTTTTGATTATTTGATGGAATTGTAACTGCACCACTATTTAAAGTTAATGTTGTATTCGCTGTAGGAGAAACAGCATGTCCATTGTTTAATGTTAATATTTTTATTGTAGCTGTTTCACCTGGATCAAGTCTTCCGTTTCCATTTCCGGTAGCTACGTCATCAATAACTACAGTTGTAGCTTGCATTACAGGAGCATTTAAAATTACATTAAAATTAGTGTTCCATGTATTTGCTGTAGCATCTGTAGCAGTAACTGTAAATTGTGCAGTCTGTTGATCGGTAATTACATTTGCAACGTTAAATGCAAATGAGTTGTTTTGAGTAGCTGTAGCACTTGCATTAATATTACCAAAAGGTTGTGTGTTGTCGGTTATTGTAAGGTTTGTGTTTGTTGTTGATAAAACAGCATTAACTCCTGTAGCGTTTACACTGCCTACATTTCTTAGTGTTAAATCCATATTAACATTTTCAGAGTATTCTACATTACCATTTGTTGTTATTCCTGCATCGTGTAAAACGTGAGTGTTATAAACTACATATGGTGCACTGTTTGGAACAATTGTGATAGTTCCAATATTTGGCTGGCGATTTTGTTTAGTAATTACAACATCTAAAGTGCAAGGTGCTGCTATAGTAGTTAAATCTAAACTTATATTTCCAGAGGCACCAGTATATTTTGCATCAACCCATACGTTGTTTAATGATAATCCTACATATGCATAAGGTTCTGTTACTACGGAAACAGAAGTTACGCCCATTGGAACTGAAGTCTGATATGTTGCAGATAATGTTGTTGGAATTCCTAAATACGGCATAAGTGAAGGATCGCCCATTAGATGATATTCTTCCCAGTAGTATGTTACACTTGTTCCGCCTTGGGTTACAGCTAAATTTCCAGCATGTACTAATTGTCCAGCACTTACATGCCAATCAGTTTCTGTTTCATTGTGTGTATGAAATAATTTATCGTAAAAGCCTAATTTTGTTGCTTCGTAAACAGGATTTGCAATAACTGTTTTATATCCTGTTGAAAAATAATAATCTTCATTCCAGTAAGAATAATCTGAAGCACCAATATATCCTACAGCACCTTTATTTGGTGCACGAAGTATTGCTTCTCCAAAACATTCTGAAACAGAAAACATATTGCTCTGACAGCAATTTCCAATCATAAAGCAATATTTATTCTGATTGGTCAGAGCTGCAACATGTGAAGTAGTAAAAGTAGGGTCTGACCAGCCATCTGAGCCACAATGTGCAGTGTAATTTACAAAACCAACACCATCACTAACATTTTGATGAATTGCAGGAGCTGCTGCAGCGCTATTAGAAATAATAGGCGAACCAGAACCATATAAATAAGTATGTGAAGTTATTCCGTTACTTGCATTTGTGTAATTATTTGCGGCATAATTAATTTGTCCGTTACCGTATGTCGCAGCATTTGAACCATCAACACCAGCAACTAAAACAGAATATTGTAAGAAGCTTGGATCTGGCATTGTATATTGTTCGTATTGTAATGTTTTCGCAAGTTGTGGGGCAAGTTGATCGACATTTTGAGCAGAAAATCTGCCATAATAAATATCAGGAATTACATCGGTACCACCATCCATTTCGCCATAATATAAATCTGTTGGACTAGCTGCAGCAATAGCAGAGCCAGTAAATGCGGGAATTTGAGCAACATCTCCAATAAGTAAAACATAAGTAGGAGCAGGATTAGTTGCAGTACCGCCGGTATATTGTGAATTAATATAAGTTTTTATTGCAGCTGTTGTTGTTCCAATAACATCAGTATATGCAACAGTGACTTTAAAACCTTTACGTGTTTTCCATTGAATGAAAGGTTGAATCTGTGCTTCGAACATGCGATGACTAATAATTAAATATTTAACAGGATAAATAGTAATATTATCTTTTGCTGTAGATTTATTATAGTTTGCTAACATTTTGCAACTACTTTCGAACATCGGAGAATAGTACTTAGTTCTCATGCTTTCTGTTTTAGCTAAGTCAGCATTTTTGAAAGTCACTTCAATTACAATATTCTTAAGAATTCTAATTGTGTTTTGTGCAGGATTATATTGAACAGGTCTAATAACAATTCTTCCAATATTTACACCACGCATAATTCCTACTGGTTGATATTCTCCAATTGCATTTTCGATAAAATCGTTGGTAGAATATAATTGTTGATTATAATGGAAAGGTAAATCAGAAACATTCTGATCTTTTCTTACAGATGGCTGTTGTGGAATAATTTTATAAATAATTCCAAGGTCATTTAAAGAAATTATTTCTTCGTCGAAACTTACAATATTTACTTTAATATCAGCATTGTAAGGAACTTCTATTAATCTTTTAAGCACTGGAAGAGAAGGCGATCCGTTTTCTCCGTCATTAACATATCCTTCTGCAAGTAATTGAGTGTAAAAGCCATCTTTTGTCGAAATTTCTTTAGTATTTAAAGTAGCAAATGATGATTTGAACTTAAATTGCAAAGGCTCATTTTTTATTATCGAAAATTCATTTGTGGAATTTAATAAAGAAATGGTCTGTGCTTTTTGAGCAAAAAGAACAGTCGCTATAATTGCAAATGAAAGGGTGAAAATTATTTTTCTCATTTTATTTTATTTTAAATGCGGGACGTATTATCTTGTAAAGTTACAGAATAATTAATTATTAGAACCTTAAAATAAAGAATATTTTCTGTTTTTTAAATCGGTTTAGATATTGACTCAAATCAATGTCCTAAGGTTGCTTTGTGTTGATTAATTTTTATACTTTTGATTTTATCAAAAACTTAGATTATGAAATATTCTATCCTTTTAATTGCCAGTTCAATTATGTTTATTTTAAGTTGTAATGAAAATAAAAATGGGTTAATATATCCTGTTTCTAAAAAAGTGGATTCGGTTGATACATATTTTGGGACAAAAGTTCTTGATCCATATCGTTGGCTCGAGAATGATACAGCTAAAGATGTTGCAGAATGGGTAAAAGCCGAAAATAGATTAACATTTGATTATTTGAAACTTATTCCTTTTCGCGAGAAAATGAAAGAAAGATTAACTTCAATGTGGAA
>CAIQJL010000095.1 GCA_903872185.1 uncultured Bacteroidota bacterium
ATATCTATAAATAATTGATCTGTTGCAGGATTTGGATAACAATTTACTTCAATTTTAGTTTCTTCAGTATTTATCTGGTTTGCACAATCATAACAAAATGAAATAGTATTCCCAATTTCAGTAATATTTGTAATAGAAATTCCACCATCGCTATTATCAGAAAGCAAACATGCGGGATTAGTAGAATTTGAAAATTCAATACGACCAGAATTCAAACTAAATGCAGCACTATCAATAAATCCAGTAGTAGTATCAATTCCGTCAGGACGATAGACATAAATTTCATCTGCATTATTTGGATAATCGCTATTTCCCATATATTGAGCATTCATATTAATTCTATAAATAAGCAATCCCTGTCCTTTTAATGAAGATTCAAAAACTCCTGTTTTTTTCCTATATTCAAACATAAAAACTTCATTAGGATTTGTTGGTGAAATAATTTTATAACAATTATTAGTTATCGATGTATTTGGATTAAGAGTATAGGTTCCGGGAGTTGTAATTTCTGGAATATCATTAATCCAACCAGCATAAGTATATTTCATATACATTAACATAGATTCAGCTGGATTTGTTGATCTATCCATTAAATCCCAATAACCAACAGATCTAAAATCTCTAAAAGCCAAACTATAATGATATAAATCTGGTGCACCTAATGTATGAAACATCTCATGACACAAGACCCCAACACCACGAGTTGGTAAAAAGAAAAATTCCTGAAGTTGAAAATTATAATCATAAACCTGTTTTCCATTTATGTATGCAGTTTCATAATATAACGACCATCTATGAGGCCATAAAAGTTCAGCCCAACCTCCTACATTTCCTTGAATAATAAAACAAACATTATCAACATAACCATCATTATTATAATCTATATTTATTGAAGCAGGAATTTCTGAGCTAACAAAATCCACAGCATTTTTCAATAATAATTGCTCCCGGGCTGTTCTGTCATTATCATCTATGTACCCATTAATATTTAAAAATTCATCATAAGGCTGATAATAGCTTCTATCGTACAAATCCTGATATGATAAAACTGTATTATTTGTTTGAGGATATAATGTCGAATTAATTTCTAATTGGTCATATGACATTTCTTTAAAATAATGACTCATTGAATTAGCTGTTGAGACCTGACTATTAAACATACTGTCGTAAACGCTTACCTGATCTGTAAATTCAGCTTCATCAAAAAATCTGATAAATATTACAATATTATTAATAGTTTGAAGTGATTTTAGAGATTTAACATTATGTAACTTAGCATTTGCATTTAATTTCTGATTGAAAAGTTTTCTTTTTGCATCAATTATTTCTGATGAAATATTAAGTCCTTTTGGAATATTTAATGAGAGAGGATCTACATTTCCAACAATGTAATCAGAAGCAATTAATTCATTGTTCACTTTTATTGCATAAACATAATATCCAGTTTTTGAATTTCTAATTATAGTAAAATTATTGGCATCGTGTAACCAATTGTGAAATTCATCACCCGAAGCTAAACATTTAAAAACTGTTCCATCTGGTTGTTTTAAAGTAACAGGAACGTTTTCGAGATATGCTGCAAATAATTTAACAAATAACAAACTTGCAACTAAAAATAACAATATCTTTTTCATGTAATTATTTATTTAATTCATGTGTCAACGCATCAAAAAGCTTAATAAAATGGAATTTATATCCTTGCTCTAATAAATTTGTTGGAACAGCTGCTTGTCCTCCAGTCAACACAGTTGCGCCTTCATTATAAAGAATATGTAACAAATTAGCTGGTACAGTAAAAAATGCAGATCTTTTTAAAATTTTAGCTATTTGTTTTGTAAAATCTTTATTTGATAATATTTCTGGAGAAGTAAGGTTATAAACTCCAACCGACAATTTTTTCATTAATGCTAATTCAAAAACATTTAGTATATCTTTAATATGAATAAAACTGAAATATTGTTTACCATTACCAATCTTACCTCCTAGTCCTAATTTAAATAATGAAACCATCTTTTTTAGAATCCCACCATTTCTCCCTAACACTATACCCAATCTAAAAATATAAACTTGAGTTCCAAATTCCATTGCGCAATTTGTTGCATGTTCCCAATCTCTTACAACTTTTGCTAAATAATTATATGCAATATATTTACTTTGTTCGTCATGAATATGAATATCATCATAAATACCAATTGCAGATGCATTTATAAGAATCTCTGGACGTTGTTTGCATAATCCAATAGCTTCAACAATTTTTTTAGTTGTAAATATTCTACTTGTATAAATTTCACGTTTGTATTTTCGAGTCCATCTTTTACTAATTGTTGCTCCTGCAAGATTTATAATAGCAAATGCCCCATCAATTTTTAATGATAACTCAAGTGAAGTACCAGATAAATCTTTTCTAGAAATTGGAATAATCTCAAAACCATTAGCTGTAAGATAATTACCCAGATTTGTTCCGATAAATCCGGATGCCCCTGTTATAAAAATTTTCATTTAATAATTAAATTCTTTTTCGAGTATCCCTATAAGCTGAAGAGAAGTAACATCATAAGTTAATTCTCCATTTATTGCATACGAAATACTACCTGTTTCTTCAGAAACAACAATAATAAAAGAATCAGTAGCCTCAGTCATACCCAACGCTGCACGATGTCTAGTACCAAAATGAGGTGGCAAATCAATTCTATCTGATATAGGTAAAATGCAACGTGCAGATTGAATTTTATTATTAAAAATAATTACTGCACCATCATGTAAAGGGCTTTCTTTTGAAAAAATTGATTCTAAAATGCGACTGGAAATTTTTGCATCCAATACATCTCCAATGTGAGAATAATTATCCAAACTCATTTTCTTAGAAATAACTATTAAAGCACCAATTTTCTTTTTAGACATACTATCAATCGCAACCATAATTGACTTAATATTTAATAATGGTTGTGGTTTAAATTTTAAACTAAATAATCTGGTAAAACGCAGTTTATAATTTTCGGTAAAATATTTAGATCCAATAAGTAACAAAAATCTTCTTACTTCTTGTTGAAATACAATAATTAAAGCAATAGCACCAATACCCATTACTTGCCCTAAAATTGAACTAAGCATTTGCATTTTTAATGCTTTAACAACAATCCAAACAACATAAATTAATGCAATTCCAACAAAAATATTTATTGCAACAGAACCTTTAATTAACATGTAAACCTTGTATAATAAAAAAGCCACAAGAACTATATCAAGTATATCAAAAAAGGTAATATTTATAAAAGCAGTAATCAAATTTATTTAGGATTAATGATTTTCGATTTAGGATTTAAAATTGAATCTTTTGATTTTTTTAATTTTACTTTCAAACTTTTAACTTTATAGACTTTCAACTTTTTATGTGGTAAAATTAAGAAAAAATCAACAATTCTTGTAAAACTCTACTATTTTTAATGCTTCAGAAGCTTGTTTCACATCGTGAACACGAAGAATATCAGCACCATTCAACAACGCAATTGTATTAACTATTGACGTTCCATTTAATGCTTCATCAGGTGTATTTTCTATTAATTTATATATCATAGATTTTCTTGATAAGCCAACAACAATTGGTATTTCGAACATATTAAATGCTGAAAGTTCTTTTAATAATTGATAATTATGCTCTGTTGTTTTTCCAAAACCAAAGCCTGGGTCAATAAGTATATCATTAACACCTAATTGCCTTAATTTATTTATTTTTTTTGAAAAGTCTAAAATTATATCTTGAGTAATTATAGAATATATTGGGTTTTCTTGCATATTTTCAGGAGTTCCTTGCATATGCATAATTATATATGGAACTTGTAATTGAGCAATTTCCAAAAACATTTTATTATCCATATTTCCTGCAGAAATATCGTTTACCATGCCAAATCCATATTCCTCAACAGCCATTTTTGCAACATTTAATCTATATGTATCTATTGAAAACCATGTATTTGGAAAATATTTTAATAAAATTTTAAATACTGGTTTTAATCTTTGAATTTCTTCATCAGCATTAACCTGAATAGAATTTGGTCTTGTAGAAACTGCACCTACATCAATAATTGTAGCACCTTCAGAAATCATTCTCTCTACATTTCTAATAATATCCTTTTCAGAGATATTTTTCCCACCATCATAAAATGAATCAGGTGTAACATTTAAAATACCCATTACTATTGGACATTTTAGCTCAAAAATTTCCTGTCGGAATCGTAATGTTTTCTTTTTATGAAAAAATGTATCTTTACACATGTTCAATTAAAATTTTTCAAAGTTAGTTAATCGTCTTAATTATTTATGAAGTTTATTGTATTAGAAGGATTAGATGGTGCTGGTAAGTCTACCCAGGTTTCACTTTTAACCGAATATTTAAACAAACAGAATATTCAAACTAAGTTTCTGCATTTTCCAAGAACAGAATCTCCATATTTTGGAGAAATGATTGCCCGGTTTTTACGTGGCGATTTTGGTGATATTGATAATGTTAATCCTTATTTAGTAGCAATGCTATATGCGGGCGACAGAAAAGATGCTTCAGAAGAAATTATTTCGTGGATAAAAGAAGATTTTGTAGTTATTGCCGACAGATATGTATTTTCAAATATTGCATATCAATGTGCAAAACTAAAATCGCAAGCCGAAAAAGACAAACTTAAAAATTGGATAATTGAATTTGAATTTGGATATTACAATTTACCAAAACCAGATTTAAATCTTTTTCTTGACGTTCCATTTTTATTTACAAAAAACAAACTTACTCAATCACGAACTGGCAGTGAAAGAGATTACCTTAACGGAAATAGTGACATTCACGAAAAAAATCTCGATTTTCAGGAACAAGTAAGAAACGAGTATCTTCATTTGTGCGAAATTGAATCAAAGTTCAAACGAATAGATTGTAGTGATAACAACCAAAATATGGCTGTTCCAGAAGAGATCTTTAACAGAATTAAAGTTGAACTGGAAAAACATCTTAAAAAAGTTTAAAAATGTTTTAGAATACTATTCTATTTAATCTTAGATTAAATGAAATATGTAATTTTAATCACTTAATTTTAAATCTACTAAAATGAAAATCGTAAGACTTATTTGCAGATTACTTGTTGGCGCAGTTTTTATGTTCTCTGGATTTATAAAAGGAGTTGATCCATTAGGTTCCACTTATAAATTTAAAGAATATTTTGAAGCTTTGGGGATAGAATGGCTAGCTCCTTATGCATTAACTTTTTCTATAATAATGATTGGTGCAGAGTTTTTAATTGGATTTTGCTTATTTTTTGGATTTAAATTAAGACTTTCTACATGGGGATCTCTTTTATTAATGCTTTTCTTTCTTCCATTAACACTCTGGCTTGCTGTTTCTAACAAAGTTACAGATTGTGGCTGTTTTGGCGATGCTATTAAACTTACAAATTGGGAAACATTTTACAAGAATGTTATAATAATGATTCCAATTTTAGTTTTATTTATTCAACAAAAAAGATTTAAACCATTTTTATCATGCAGTAAACAATGGATATTTACTGGAGTTGGTGCATTGATTATTTCTGGAGTTATGTGGTATTCATATGCACACTTGCCATTAATTGATTTCTTACCTTATAAAGTTGGAACTAACTTAGCTGAAAAATTAAAAGTTCCAGCAAATATGCCCAAAGATGTTTACGAGCAATTTATTACTGTAAAAGATACAGTTGCAAATAAAAATATTGAAATTACAGTAGACACTTATTCTAACGACTCTACATATTGGGGAACTGGAACAAAATATAAATACGTAAGCATTTCTGAACCGAAACTAGTAAAAAAAGGATATGAAGCTCCAATTCACGACTTAACAATTAACACTGAAACTGGTGAAAATATTCTTGATTCTGTTTTAGCGTTAGAAAATTATACATTTATTTTAGTTTCTACAAAACTTGATAAAGCAAACACTTCAAATATTAAAGAGATAAACGATTTAGCAAGATGGGCTACTTCAAAGAATTTAATGTTTATAGGACTTACATCATCATTAAAAGAAGAAATTAATGAATTTATTACTTCAACTCAAACCCCATATCTATTTTACACTTGTGATGAAATAACATTAAAAACAATGATTAGAGCAAATCCAGGACTAATGGTATTTAAAAAAGGAATTATAGTTGCAAAATATCATAGTAATGATATTCCTAGTCCGCAAGAATTTGAAAAGAAATTTATAACAAAGTAAAATGAGAAAAAATATTGCTGCAGGAAACTGGAAAATGAATACCAACCTTAGTGATGGTATTAAACTCGCAAAAGAACTTAATGAGTTTTTATTAAACTTTAATTTAGGAAATAACAAAGTTATTATAGCTCCCCCATTCACTCATTTAGCTTCAATAATTAAAGAAATTGATAGTAATAAAATTTCTGTTTCTTCACAAAATTGTGCTGCATGGGAAAAAGGCGCTTATACCGGCGAAGTTTCTGCAGAAATGATAAACTCAATTGGTGCACAATATGTAATTATTGGTCATTCAGAACGCCGTCAGTATTTTAACGAAGATAATAACACGCTTTTAACAAAGGTAAAGCTCTGTTTAAAAAATTCGTTATTACCTATTTACTGTTGCGGTGAATTGTTACAAGAACGTGAATCGGAAAATCAATTTAACGTTGTTAAGAAGCAATTAACTGAAGGATTATTTGAACTAAACACAGAAGATTTTTGCAAAGTGGTAATTGCTTACGAACCAGTTTGGGCAATAGGTACAGGCAAAACAGCATCGCCTGATCAGGCACAGGAAATGCATGCATTTATTCGTAAATTAATTACAGAAAAATATGGTGTAACAATATCCAACGAAACCTCAATTTTATATGGTGGTAGTTGTAATGCAGCAAATGCAAAAGAATTATTCTCGCAAACAGATGTTGATGGCGGATTAGTTGGTGGTGCTTCGTTAAAATCTGTTGAGTTTATTGAGATAATTAAGGCTTTGTAGTGTCTTGTCCCCCTCCATTGGAGGGGCCAGGGGTGGGTAATCCCGCCTCACCTTCTCTCCCCACAAACCCATTCTTTTTTATTTCTTCATTTATCCAAAACTGAATTGTTCTCAGAACATTATTTATATCTTTTTTAACTTCTAAATCATCAAATCTTAAAAATCGAACACCTATATTTTCTAATTCTTTCTGTCGGGCTTGGTCTTGCTCAAATTTTTGATTATGACTACTACCATCAACTTCTATTGCAAGCATTAAATCTTTACAATAAAAATCAACTATATAATTTATAATAGGTCTCTGTCTATCAAAATCCATTTCCAACATTTTCTTTTGTTTTAGTTCATTCCATAACAATACTTCAGAAAATGTCATATTCTTTCGAAGCTTTTTAGCAAGCTCCTTTAAAATTGGGTTATATGGCAATATTTTGCGTTTCATATTTCGTGTTAACCCGCCCCCGCCGACCCCTCCAACGGAGGGGAATAGATTCTGCTAATATTAATTCCTTTTCAAATTAAAACCTAGTTTTACCAGTATTTCTCTGTTTATTAAGCTTGCCTGATTTACTAAATTTAGGATTTCGTTTTCCTGGACCACCCAAATTTACTTTCTTATTTTTATCCTTTTTCTCATGAAAAGCCCCCTTAGAACCCTTTATTGAAGGCTCTTTATGGTAATTCTTATCAAATAAATTTGCAGGTTTTTCGTCGTCATTAAATATTTTTGAAATAATAAGATTTTCTGGTAAGAGTTCATTTGGAATTTTCTTCCTCATTAATTTCTCAATCTCTTCCTGGTATATTTGCTCAATTTTATTTACAAAAGAAATTGCTATTCCAGCTTTTTCTGCCCTACCAGTTCGGCCTATACGATGAATATAATCACCAGGAACTTCAGGCATATCAAAATTTATTACGTGCGAAACATCAGTAATATCCATTCCACGAGCAATAATATCTGTTGCAATTAAATATTTATGACTGCCTTCTTGAAAAAGCTTTAATGCATTTAATCTATTGTTATGAGATTTATTTGAATGAATAACACCAAATAAATTTGGAAACATTTTATCCATTTGATCAAATAATCTATCTGCTATTTTTTTTGAATCAACAAAAATAAGCACTTTACTATACTCATCATCTTTAGAAAGCAACAATTTCAAAAGATTTACTTTTGTGTTGAAATTTGGAATGTGATAAGCTTTTTGAATAATTTTTTCTATTGGTGTACCATGTGGAGCTATTTCTATTTTAAGTGGAATAGGAATTGCATCTATGATAAATGCCTCAACATCTTGAGTCAAGGTTGCAGAAAACATTAAAGTTTGTCTTTTTTGAGGTAACAAATCTAATAAACTTGTTAATTGAGCACGAAAGCCAAGACTTAGCATTTCATCAACTTCATCAATAACAAATTTTTGAATACTTTTTAACCTCAAAACACCTGTAAAAGCCAAATCAATTAATCTGCCTGGAGTAGCTACCAGAATATCTATTCCACTATAAATAAGCTGTTTTTGAGTATTAATGTTTGTACCACCATAAATTCCACCAGATCTTATTTGAGTATATTCAGTAAGCTTTTTTATCTCATTTAATATCTGAATTACCAACTCTCGTGTTGGTGCTAAAATTAATATTCTAGGATCTTTTTGGTCAGAAAATGATAACTGCCTTAACATTGGCAATAAATATGCAAATGTCTTACCAGTACCAGTTTGTGCAATTCCTACAACATTTCTTCCTGACATAATTATTGGAAATGCTTTTTCCTGAATTGGTGTAGGATAAACATATTCTAATTCTGCTAATGCCTTTAATAAAGTAGCATTTAAGTTTAATTCTTCGAAAGTCACAATTATTTTTATTAAATCAAATGCAAAGGTAGTCAGAATCTACGTTAAGTTGCAGTATTTTAAAATAATCAATAATTTTTGATAATTATAAACAAAAGAATATACTTTTACTGATAATTATTTTTTAAAACATTAAACAAAATTATTTTCACAAACTAACATTATATGAACCAGAATATAATTAATATCTATACTGATGGCAGTTGTCATACTCAGTTAAATATTGGTGGCTGGGCTGCGATAATATTTGCAACAAATAGTAAAATAATTATAAAAGGCGAAGAAAAAAAAACAACTCATAATAGAATGGAGCTTTTTGCAGTAATAAAAGCAATAGAGTTTGTTGATGAAAATTACAAAAATGCTTTTTTGATAATTCATACCGACAGTCAATATGTGTTTAGAATTCCTGAAAGAATGGAAAAACTACAAAAAAATAATTTCATCACTAAAAAAGGAAATGTATTGCACAATAATGATCTTATAGAATTATTAATTAAACAAATTGAAAGTCATAAAATAGAGTTTGTTAAAGTAAAAGCACATCAAAAAACAGAACCTGAAAATTTAAACTACAACACAGAGGTTGATATATTAGCTCGTCAGATTGTTAGAGATGCAGTTAATCACAATTAAAAAATTATTTTAACAATCTTATTTGTATAAGTTTTGATAATCTTTTTCAAATTTACATATCTATTTTTTTAACAATTTTGTATTAACACAAAATACTATTAATTTTATGCTTTATAAATTTTAAATAAAACAACTTAAATATAAGAATTATGGCTCACCATCATGAAGACAACGAACACTTAAGTCCAGAAGAAATAAAATTTAACGATTGTATTCGTCGTGGCGATGATTTATTTAACATTCATCAATATATGGCTTCTAAAGAATTTTATAATGAAGCACTTGAATTACATTTTAACGATAAATTAGTTCATGAAAAAATTGCTCTCGCTGATAAAAAGAAAGGTTACGAAACAAAAACTGTGATAAAAATATTAGCGGTTGCAGTTGTAGTTATTGCTGCAATTTGGATATACAAAACTCAGTTTTCTATTTAAATTTTAATTCTTTCTTATATTTTCTGTCATATAAAAACAGAAGAATTACCGTTGCTATACCTAATCCTAGAAGTACAGCACCAAACATATACGGGTGATATGTATTCCAAAGTAAATTAGTTAATCCTTTATTATCTGTATTAAGCATTAATAGTGCTTTTTCAGTTAATTGTTCATTTGTAAGATTTAAAGAAGATAATTCTGGAAACATTTTCTTAATCATTTCAAATTTATCTGAAAGATTAAGGTATACACCTCCTGAAATAAATCCACCAAAAAAATTACCTAATGCAATTGGTAAAAACTGAGTTCCCATATATAATGCCGCTTTGTCTTTAGGTGCTATACCTCCAATATATTCAAGTATTTTAGGAGAAAATACCATCTCTCCAATTGAAAAAATAATTATTGAGGTTAATACAAAAAATGGATTTCGAGTTAGAACCATTAAAACAAGTCCTAATGAATTTATAATAATACCAATAGTCATAGACGACAACGGTTTTAACTTAATAACAACATAGCTTATTATTACTTGAAATGCAACAATAAAAAAAGCATCCATCGCAATAATTTTTTCAGTAAGAATTAATCCATCAGAAGTTCCTATTGCTTTTGCAAAACCAGGCCATACTGAATATAAAGCATTATACATTGGTGCTGTATCTACCCATTGCTCAATAAAAACTGGAAGGCTATAAAAATATTGCCAATAAACAGTCCATGCTCCAACTATGATTAATAAAAATGACACAAATTTAAAATCCTTAAGTACAGTGAAAATATTTCTAAACACCGTGCCCAAACTTTTTGCTAAAGATTCAGAATTATCAACCCTAAGTGGTTCTTTAAAGAAAAATATTACAATTAAAAGATTAAGTAGAATTGCTCCAGATGACATTAAAAACATATAATTCCAGCTAATTTCTCTTAAATAAGAAGCAGTAAATGGTCCAATTAGACCACCTATATTTATAATCATATAAAATATACCAAAGCCTATACTTGCATTAGATTCATTTGTAGTTTTAGCTATAGTAGCAGAAATAATTGGTTTAAATAAAGCTGCCCCAACTGCTACATATAGAAAAGCAAGAAATACAGCAGCAAATGTTGTAACAATACCCATTATATAATATCCTGAAGATAAAATAACAAATGCTACAATTAATACCTTCTTGTATCCAAACTTATCAGCCAACGAACCAGTAATAATTGGAAGAAAATACAGAATGGCATTTACTATCCCCATTATCATACCTTTTTCAACCTGAGTAAACCCTAGTGCACCAGTTGCTGTTGAATTTGTAAGATAAATTGCCAATAAATTAAAGAGACCATAATACGCCCAACGTTCAAATAACTCTAATGTATTTGCTGCCCAAAAAGTTTTTGGTAAAGTATTTACAGTTTTAAAAAAACCAGACATTTAATAGAGTTATTTATTCAAAATTAGCAATTTGATATTCAAATATCTCTTTTAACAATAAAATATGGATTCAATAAATTTTCTTTATTGTAAATAAAAGGTGTTTGTTCATCAGCCTGAGTAAAAGTGCAACCAGCCTCAATTGCTATCGCATGACCTGCGGCAGTATCCCATTCCATAGTTGGTCCAAATCTAGGATAAATATCAGCTTCACCTTCGGCAACCATACAAATTTTTAATGAGCTCCCACGAGATTGCAATTCAATTTTTCCTTTGGAGTTTTCAAGATTACTTATGTAGTCTTTTGTCTCAGAATTCATATGCGAACGACTAGCGACAGCTATGTAACTACTCCTCTTCGCACAGTTTGGGATTTTTGTATATTTCTTATAATCAGAATTAAATAGCTCATTATTTTGAATTATTGCAGTATATGCACCTTCTCCTTTAATAGAGAAATATATTTGCCCGGAAACGGGAACATAAACAACTCCAAGAATTGGTTTTTGGTTTTTTATTAAGGCAATATTTACTGTAAAATCTCCATTTCTATTTATAAATTCTTTTGTTCCATCTAATGGATCAACAATCCAAAGATATTCCCAATTCTTTCTTTCTTCATAAGCAATACTTCTACCCTCTTCGCTCAAAACTGGAATATTTGTAGTTTCTAAAATTTTAATAATTTCAAGATGAGCATTTTTATCTGCAAGTGTTAACGGAGAATTATCATCTTTTAATTCAGCTTCAATTTTTTCATTTTTATATACTTCGAGTATTGCCTTACCAGCATTTAATGAAGCGCTTACTGCTAATACAAGTAAATTATTTAACATATAATTTTTTTAATTTAAAGAGCAAAAAAAAGACGTCTTGCGACGTCTTTTTTAAATTATTTTAGAATTTATAAACGTTATCTTCTATCAGTTTGTTTGCAATTCGTCTTCTTGCTTCCTTGATATTAACAGGTTCAATACTTGTCAATTGTTGCAAGCTTTTTTTAAGCTTAACAAACTCTTCATTTTGAGCGAATGAATTTATAGCATCCATTCCTGCCTTAAATAATTTATTTGATGTTTCATAAGTATGCACATCACAAATATCAGCATATACTGAAAAATCTGCTTCGCTCTTAATAGATTTTAATTTCTCAACTCTTAGCACTACTGATTCAGCAGCATATGCTTGAATTGACATATCAGAAATACTCATCATTATTTCTTGTTCAATATTAAATTGCTTTCCAACAGCATCATAAGCACGATTTAGAATAAGAAGAACAGCTTTTTTTAATTGTCTAATATAAAAGTGTTTCTTTTCAAAATAATCAGTATAAGAAGTAGAACTTTCATTATTTGAATCTATTTGTTCAAAAACAGATTTACCTATTCCAAAAACTACAGAATCGCATTTTTTAGCATGTTTTAATAAGGTATCTGTAGCAACTAAACGATTAATTTCATTTGTACCTTCAAATATTCTATTAATTCTTGAATCGCGGTAGCCACGTTCAACAGCCATTTCAGCTGAATAACCCATACCACCATGAATTTGAACTGCTTCATCAACAATATAATCTAACGCTTCAGAACCTAATACCTTTAAAATAGCTGCTTCCATTGCATACTCACCCAAAGCATCCATGTATGCTTTTACTCTATCCATACCATTAGCTATATTCAAACTAATTGTATCATCAACATATTTACTGGTACGATAAAGTGCTGTTTCTGCAGCAAACATTCTAATAACCTGCTCTCCCAATTTATATTTAATTGCACCAAAATTTGAAATGAAATTTCCAAATTGCTTTCTTTCGTTAGCATATTTTACAGATTCAGAAATAGCTGTTCTTGATGCTCCTAATACATTTGCACCTAATTTAATACGACCAATATGTAATATATTTAACGCAATACGGAAACCTTCGCCTCTTTTACCTAATAAATTCTCAATTGGTACAACACAATCATTAAAAAAAATCTGAACAGTAGAAGAACCTTTTATTCCTAATTTCTTTTCTTCTGGATTAAATGTCACACCTGGATAATTCCTATCTACTATGAATGCACTTAAAATTTTATCATTATCAATTTTAGCAAATACTGTTAATACATCAGCAAAACCGCCATTGGTAATCCACATTTTCTGACCGTTCAGAATATAATTTTTTCCATCTTCAGATAAAACAGCTTTTGTTCTGCCAGAATTTGCATCAGATCCAGCATTAGGTTCAGTTAGACAATATGAACCAACCCACTCACCACTAGCTAATTTTGGCAAATATTTTTGTTTCTGATCTTCTGTACCATAATATAATATGGGTAAAGTTCCAATTCCTGTATGAGCAGAGAAAGCTACTGCATATGAATACCCTGCACCTAGTTCGTCAGAAGCTATCATTGAGGTTACAAAAGGTTGTCCAAAACCACCATACTCTTCAGGAACAGAAATTCCCAATAAACCCATAGCACCTGATTTAGTAACTAAGCTTCTCATTAATCCAGGTTCCATACTGTCAATTCTTTCAAGATGAGGATATACTTCCTGTTTTAAAAAATCTTGACACATTCCAGCAATCATTTTCTGCTCTTCATTAAACTCTTCAGGAACGAAAACATCTTTTGCAGATGACTCTGTTATTAGAAATTCTCCTCCCTTTAATACTTTAATATTTTCCATTAATCTATTTGTTTTACGGGTTGCAAATTTAGAAGGATTATAATAAAAAACAAAGTCAGATTTTTAACAAAATAACTGATTGACCTTTTAGAATATGTAAGTATCTATATAATTAAATCATCAAAATCAGAAAACAGAAACATTTAGACACATTGAACATCTATTTTTCAGCAACTTACAAAAATAGCAAATAATTAAATAATTAACTTTTTGATTGTCATTTTAGTTAAATTTTAAATTTACTTATTTATTAACAAATTGAATTTCTTATTTAATCATAAAAAAATATAAATTAGCAAGTATAAATTATTCATTTTATTAACATTACAATTACTGTTATAAAATTTGAAATAATTTTATTAAGATTAAATATTTTACTGAAATATTTATTGATTCTAAATTTAACTTCACGCATTTTGTATTTTTAAAAACAAATAAAATTTGTTGGATAATTGTACCTTTGAAAAAAATAAAGATAATTGTATAAGAACAAAGACATAAAATTCTGGTCATTAGTTTTCACTCTAGCAAAACGTGATCTACGAATAAAATATGTTCAAACTTATTTTGGATTTGTTTGGATTACTGTTCAACCAATACTTGGATATTTATTAATATCTTTCTTTTTCGGAAAATTATTAAAAGTTAGTAAAGATATTCCCGACTACCCTATTTTTGCTTATTGCGGTATGATGGGTTGGTATTACTTCTCAAATATTGCTGGCTTTTCTGGAATCTCTTTAATTCAAAATCAAGACATGGTTCAAAAAACTAACATTCCAAAATTAGCATTACCTGTCTCTAAAGCTTTTAGCGGGCTATTTGAATTTTTTATTTGGATAATTATATTATTTATAATCATGTCTTTTTCAGGAAACTATCCAAATTTTCATTTAATAATACTTCCTTTTTTTATTTTATTAAACCTCATTGCAGGGCTAAGTATTGGATTATGGGTTAGTGCCTTTACAATAAAATATAGAGATTTTTATCATTTAATTCCATATGTAGTTGGTATTACAATATTCATTACTCCTGTTTTATACCCTGTTGGAATGGTTCCTGAGAATTTAAAATTCATTGTATATTTAAACCCAATGTCGGGCGTAATAGAAGGATATCGTTGGATATTTTTAAAAACAGGATTACCAATTATTCAATATTTATGGGGTTTTGGCGCATTAATTATTTTTTTTATTTTAGGTTTAATAAATTTCAAAAGTGTTGAAAAAAAAATGGCTGATATAATATAAATAATGGAAAACGATATTGCCATAAAAGTTGATAACATTACAAAGAAGTATAATCTTGGGAAAATTCATAAAGGGATATTCTCGTTTTTTTATAAAAAGAAAAATAAGCCTGAAGAATTTTTTGCTCTCAAAAATATTAGTTTCGAAATAAAAAAAGGTGATACAGTTGGATTAATTGGAAGAAATGGATCTGGAAAAAGTACTTTATTAAAGATTATGGGAGGTATTACCTATCCAACATTCGGAGATGTTACTATTAACGGGGGATGTTCAGTTGTTATGGAGTCAGGAATTGGTTTTCATAAAGACCTTACAGGTTATGAGAATATATTTATTCAAGGACAACTTATGGGAATGGACAAAGAATATATAAAAAGTAAACTTGATGAAATAATTGATTTTTCAGAAATTAGAGAATTTATTAATACTCCCATTAAACATTACTCTTCTGGAATGGTATCAAGATTATCATTTTCTGTAATTGCAATACTTTCAAACGAAATTCTGTTATTCGACGAAGTATTATCATTCGGTGATTTTGGATTCCATCAAAAAGCATTAAGAAAAATCAAAAATCTAAGTGAAAGTGGAAGGACCATTATTTCCATTTCTCATAACCTAAATGACATAGTATCCTTTAGTAATAGAATTTTAGTATTAAGAAACGGAGAGTTGGTTGCAGACGGGCTCCCTTCGGATATTATACCTGATTTTATTGAAGAAATATTACTTGTTAGACATAATAAAGAAAGTACATCAAAAGAAAAGTTGGTTAAGAATAGCCTTAATATTAAAGACCATAGTTTATATGGACCTACCGATATAAAACTTAAAGATTTCAGATTCTTATCTGCAAATAGTGATGATCGAATGATTCTTTCAATTTCTAAACCCCTTGAAATAAAATTCAAACTTGATATTTATAACATCTCTACTGATTGGGATTTTGGAATTATTGTAAGAGATGTTACGGAAAGTATTATATTCACATCTACAATTTTTGAAGAAATAAATATGACGTTCCAATCTGAAGGTGAAGTTAATGGTATATGCACAATACCATCTAACCTTTTCAATTTAGGTACTTACTTTATTTACCCATATTTCACAAATTATTCGAAAAAAGAATTTATCCCAAT
>CAIQJL010000096.1 GCA_903872185.1 uncultured Bacteroidota bacterium
AACACAAAAAGCATTACCGAGCGCAGAAGCAACTCAGGAATGGGGAAGAATTCTTACAAATAATCCTATGTTAGAAGTTAAAACAATTAGCACAGCACCTTTAATATTAAACACCTGGAATCAGGATTGGCCATATAATGAATTATGCCCGGTAGACGCAGCTGGCCCTGGAGGTCATGTTTATGTTGGTTGTGTTGCTACTGCAATGATACAATGCATGAAGTATTATAATTATCCAAGAGTTGGAACAAGTTCACACACTAATAGTACAATTACAAATGGTGGTTATGGAAACCAGACAGTAAATTATGCTACACAGAATTATGTTTGGGAAAACATGCCAAACTTACTTGGTACTACAAGTACTTCCTCAACACTAGAGGTTGCAAAAATTGGTTTTCACGCAAGTGTTGCTGTTAATATGAATTATGGCTCTGATGGATCTGGATCACAAACTTCTTATATTCCTGGAGCATTAGAAACTCATTTTAAATATTCTACAGATTGTAATTATGTTCAAAAAACAAGTTATACTCAAACAAACTGGGAAAATTTATTAAAAACCCAAATTGATAACAAATGGCCAATGGTATATCAAGGAGCAGATGCAACTGCAGGTCATGCTTGGAACTGCGATGGTTATATTACAACAACAACTACAGAGTTTCATATGAACTGGGGTTGGGGAGGTTCTGCTAATGCATATTTTTCTGTTGCTGGTGCAATTAATTCAGGTGGTGGATATACATTTGATCAAAATTTTGGTATAGTTTATAATATTTATCCTGCAGCAAATTATCCAGAATGGTGTACTGGTACAAAAACAATAACTGGTATAGCAGGTACTTTTAATGATGGTAGCGGAAATCAAAATTATTTAGACAATCAAGACTGTTTATATTTAATTCAACCAACTTGTGCGTCCTTTGTTACATTAACATTTGATCCCGATACTAACAGATTTGATTTAGGAACTGGAGATTATGTAAAAATATATGACGGTGCAACTACAAGTGATCC
This sequence comes from uncultured Bacteroidota bacterium, assembly GCA_903872185.1. GTDB lineage: Bacteria > Bacteroidota > Bacteroidia > Bacteroidales > GWA2-32-17 > GWA2-32-17. The sequence continues at coordinate 1,021 of CAIQJL010000096.1, forward strand.
AGTTTTAGCAACATTTACTTCAACAAACAAGCCTGTTTCGTTAATTAATTCTACAACGGGAGCTTTATTAATAGAATTTTATACCGATGGAAGCAATAACAGAACAGGATGGTATGCTAGTTATTCTACTTATGCTTGTCAGGGATCAAAAACTTTAACTGCACCTTCGGGAACAATAAGCGATGGAAGTAATTCTTGTGATTATAAACCTACCGTAATTTGTACCTGGAATATTCAGCCATCACCAGTTGCCGCATCTATTTCGTTAACTTTTCCAGAATTTAATTTTGCTGCAGGCGATGTGGGCGATGTTTTAAAAGTATACAAAAACACAACAGGAACTTTGCTTGGTAGTTATAATGCAACCAATTTACCTCCTGCAATATTAGATGTTGTTGCATCTAAAATAATACTTCGTTTCCAAACAAATAGCACAAATAATGGTGCTGGTTGGACAGTTAACTATAATTCAACCTTAACAGGAATAGAAAATCATTTAGAAGAATTCAGTACTGGAATATTCCCTAATCCATTTACAAATGATGCAAATATTTCTTATACTTTAACTGATGTTACTGATGTTAAAATATCTGTTGTTAATGTTTTAGGTGAAGTTATTGGAATATACAATAAACAAGAAGTTTCAGGCACTTATCTTTTACCTTTAAGTTCTTTTATCGAAAACATATCGCAGGGAATGTATTTTGTAAATCTTTCCTTTAACGGAAAAGAAACGACAGTAAAAATAGTTTGTACAAAATAATTTAAAGGCTGGCCAATCGCCAGCCTTTTTTTATAATACTTATGAAAAAACAATTAATACTAATTGCGTCATTGATATTTGTTATTAATGTAGCATTTTCGCAAAAAAAATTGTGTTCAGAATATGAGGCAAATAAAAAAGCGGAGATAGAAAATTCTGAGGCATTGCCAGCAAAAGCAGCTTTAAACAGTTTTACAAAGGAGTATATTAGAAACGGAAATAAAACTGAAGAAGTGTATATAATACCTGTTGTTTTTCATGTTTTACATAACTATGGATCAGAAAATATTTCAGATGCACAAATATTAGATGCAATTAGAATTTTAAACGAAGATTTTAGAAAATTAAATCCAGACACAGTTGATATTATTCCTGAATTTACTAGTATTGCAGCCGATTCAAGAATTGAATTTCGTTTAGCAACAATAGATCCTAATGGGGATTGTACAAATGGCATAGTAAGGGTCGCAACAAGTTATACATATAATGCGGATGATGACTCAAAGTTGCAATCACCATCATGGGACAGAAGCAAATATTTTAACGTCTGGACTTGTAATTCAATAGGATCTGGTGCTGCTGGATATTCATATTATCCTTCAAGCGTTTCTGGTTCCTGGGGCGCAAGCAGAGATGGTGTAATAATATTATCAACATATACCGGAAGTATAGGTACCGGAACTGTATTTACGTCAAGAGCATTAACTCATGAAATTGGGCATTATTTAAATTTGGCACATACCTGGGGAAGCACCAATGAACCCGGACTTGCTTCAAACTGTGATGTAGACGATGATGTTGCCGACACTCCAAATACTATTGGACATACAAGTTGTGATTTAGACGCTAACACTTGTGGTTTTCTAGATAATGTTCAGAATTATATGGAATATGCATATTGTGATAGAATGTTTACTGCTGGTCAAAAAGACAGAATGCGAGCTGCCTTAAACAGCTCAATAAGTGGAAGAAATAATCTTTGGATACAATCTAATTTAATTGCTACAGGAACTAATGATGGCGCTGTAGCTCAGATTTGTGCACCACAGGCGGATTTTTCATATTCAAAACAATATGCTTGTAACACAATGCAATTACAATATACAAACTTAACCTCTAATACAGATACTCTCTCAAATATTGCTTGGTCATTCCCTGGTGGAACACCAGCCATTTCGAGTGATGTAAACCCAATAATAACATATAATAATCCGGGAAGTTATAGTGCAACGTTAACTGTTACAAATCCTGCAGGAACTGATCAAATTACTAAAACAAATATTATTCAAATTCAAAATTCATTATTAGGCGAAAGTCTTCCTTGGATTGAAAGTTTTGAAAATAGTTCTTTTCCCAGCAATCCTTTAGATTCTAATAAAAACTGGATGATTACTGGTAATGGAAATACAACATGGCAAAGTGTTTCTGGAATTGCTTATGATGGACAATTTTCTGTTGTTGTTGTAAACGAGAATAACAATATTGGTCAGACTTCTGAAATGTATTCTCCAAATATACTTTTTGCAGGGAATGATCCTAATAATTACTTTACATTTAGAGTTGCATATGCTCAAAAACAGACAGATAATACCGACAAATTACAAGTATTTGTTTCATTTAATTGTGGACAAACATGGTATCCACGGTTCGCTAAATCAGGGCTAGCTTTATCAACTAATGGAGGTGCTTTTGTTTCTTCTTTTGTTCCAGATACTTCTAAATGGCTAAAACAGATTATTAGTCTTGGTATTTTTATGTCCCGACCAAACATCAGAGTAAAATTTATTGTAACTTCTGGTGGCGGCAATGAAATTTACATAGATGATATTAATTTAGAAAAAATAACCAATGTAGGAGAGTTACCGCTTTCAATATCAAATAATTTAAGCTTATTCCCAAATCCGTTAAACGAAGAGTCTGTATTAAATTTTGATATAAATGTAAAGTCAAAAGTTAAATTAGAACTATCAAATGTATTGGGACAAAATATTGTAAATTTCGAGCAGAGTTATTTGCCCGGTCCATATAGCTTTCCATTAGGTGATTTGTTAAAACAAAATCTACATGCTGGAATTTATTTTATGAATGTTTCCATTAATGGGAAATCAGAAACATTAAAAGTCATTAAAAATTAATTTATTTTATTGCATTCCAGCCTTGTGCTGTAATCTGAATAAAGTTTCCTTCGGGCGAAATTAAATTTAAGTCTTCTGATGCGTTTGTAATATTACCTATAACGCTTATTCCCTTTATTGATTTAACTTTTTCAAAATCAGTAATAGGAATAGTGAAAAGTAATTCATAATCTTCGCCTCCATTTAAAGCTGCTGTTTCGGGAGAAATATTAAACTCATTAGCCATTTTACAGGTTTCTGCGTCTATTGGGATTTTTTCGGTATATATTCTGCACCCTGTTTTTGATTGCTTGCAAATATGTAGCAATTCAGAACTAAGTCCATCTGAAATGTCAATCATTGAAGTTGGTAATATTCCTTTTTCTTGCAATATTTTTGTAATATCTATTCTTGCTTCAGGTTTTAATTGTCGTTCTAAAATGTAATCATAGCCTGATAAATCAGGTTGAATATGTGAAGTTTCGGAAAACACAGATTTTTCTCTTTCCAGTAATTGTAATCCCATATATGCAGCTCCTAAATCACCCGAAACACATATTAAATCTGTATCTTTTGCGCCGTTTCTATAAACAATAGTTTGTTCATTTGCCTCTCCTATTGCCGTAACAGAAATTAGTAATCCAGTTAAAGAGCTTGATGTATCTCCACCAATTAAATCAACATTATATTTTTTACATGCAAGCTTAACTCCTTCGTATAATTCTTCAATTGCTTCTACAGAAAATTTTGATGAAACTGCTAAAGAAAAAGTAATTTGTTTGGGAGTTCCATTCATTGCAACAATATCAGATAAATTTACAACAACTGCCTTATATCCAAGGTGTTTAAGCGGCGTGTAAATTAAGTTAAAATGAATTCCTTCAACAAGTAGGTCGGTTGTTATTAAAACTTTTTTATCCTTATATTCTAAAACCGCAGCGTCGTCTCCTATACCATAAAGAGTTTCTTTATTTACCTTTTTAAAGTCATTTGTTATGTGATCAATTAATCCGAATTCGCCGAATTCGGATAATGGGGTTACTTTTTTTGGCATTTTCAATAAATTAAAGGACAAAGGTAGGAATAAATATTTTTTATAAAATACTTGCCCTTTAATTAAAGGCTATTCGTCTATTTTATTGCCGTTACTATCGAATTTTATAATCTTTACTTTTCGTCGTTTTTCAATCACATAAAATGGGATGAATAAATTATTGAATTTATCATCAATTATAAGTTCATAATTATTTTGTAGCAACTGGAATCTATCTCCAAGTACCTTTTCGTCCAAAGTTAGAATATACTTACCTGTAGGTATATATATTTCAAAAGAACCATCAAATTTTGTAAGTGTAGTAAATGTTCTGTTATTTACTGCAGAAATTTTAATTCTTGACAGATCCATTTGTTTGTCGGCTTGGGCACTTAATTTTTCTCTATCAAGAAAAACTTTTCCGGTAACTTTAACTCCTCTAGCAAATGGTACAAAGTATTTATCGGTTTTTGAAATTAAAATTGTGTCGTTAATATGAGGGAACCAATCTTTTAAATCGGCAATTGAAAAAACATTAAATAAATATGCTCCATTGGGTATGTTTTTCAAATTAGCTTCACCATCTTTATTTGTAATAACCTCAAAAGCATCTACTCTAACAACTATGTTTTCAAGTAAATCTTCATTTTTATCACGTTTACCATCACCATTAATATCGTAAAATGCAATAAATTCTATGGTGCTATATTTATTTTTTGTTTTGGGAATAGGAATACCAAATTCTTTTCTAACGTTAAGACCTAAATAAAATCCTTTATTCCATTGTGGTTCTGTAATATCTGAACTACCTGAACTGGGAAAATAAACTTCTTTTGCCTTAGAGCTTAAAGAGAAATTTATTTCTGCAAAAACTCCAAACCTCCAGCCAGCTTTTGAATAACAATATAGTTCGGGATTATAATTAATTGCTTTTCCAGTTATTGTTGAGTATGAGTAACTAATAGCGTTTTGCATTACAAAAGCAGGTCGGCTGAAAACATATTGATGACGCAATGAAAGTGTAATAGTCTGTGGGTTTTTAACACTATTTTCAACATAATATGCCTTTGTAGTACCATACCTTCCAAGTTGATAACGCGTAGAAAATGAAATGGTTTTTATTTGAACAAATCCTGCAAATTGTAAAAAGAAATATGATTTTTTAAGCGTATCTGGCGAATTGTAAAATCCTGTCATTAAGTTAATAAAGTGTCTAAAGTTTTCATTTAAATTGTATTTACCAAGATTTAAACCTAAACCTTGAGACCGTACTCTAAATTCTTGATTTCGCGACAAATTATAAAAAGCATACGGCGAATAGTTTCCGATTTTTGAGTTTATTCGGTTAAAATTTAATTGATTATTAAGTATATAATTTGGCTTTAAGCCAGCATTGGTATAATCAGGATATTGATAATAATTATTTTTTAAATTTATTTTCCATTTTTTATTTAAATCATAATTGTTACCCATATTAGCTGTTAAACGCTCATAACTAGAAATGCCATAATTTGATGAATTGTATAAAGCATTTATATTGGTGTTTAATTTGTTTTTTAAGTAGCTTCCATTATAATAAAAACCGCTTAAAAAGCCATATTTAATGTATGTGGAATCTTGCTGTACATTTCTACTAACTCCTACTCTTATGCCAAAGCTGTGATTTTTAATAAAATTAGTTGATGCATTAACGTTTAATACATCTGTAAATCTATTTTCTATATTGTTAATACTATGTCCAAATTGTGAATTAATGTGTAAAATTGAATTAGTAAAATTATGTGTAATACCAATAGTGGAATAGTCAGAATTTTTTGAAAACAGCTGTGGGCTTCGGGTATAAAATGCACCGATTCTTTGATTTTTGTCAATATAGTATTCTCCTTTTAGCCCTTTTCCATTTTGATATGTTCCCATTATACCGCCCGAAACATTTCCATATTGAACATTAAATTTTGTGTGGAAATATCCTAAGTAGAGCATTGCATTTTCATAGGGGGTAGTTGTAAAAAAGTTGGAATAATACGATAATTGTGAGTTATAAATAATAGAAGAAGTTTTATTAATAAAGGTTTGACCACGAAGAGTTAAGTTCATCATTGGATTTGCTCCTAAAATATTAAATGCAGTTAAGTCAACCAATAATGGAATAACGTCAGAGCCATATTTGTTAACCTCCCAGGAGTCGGATAATTTTATAAAATCAAGTTTTTTTCCAGCACGAAACTTATTATTATCGCCCGGGTTTGGCGAAGCAGAATTTACATTTACAGAATATTTTTTTGCTTCACCTAAACTATAAGGATTATAACCTTCCAAATCTATAAGTCTATAGTTTCTGGGTTCAACTCGCTTTAAAAAAGTATAATAAAAAGAAGTGTCTTTCTGAGGCTTTAAATTAAAGGTAACGGGTAGTTTCGCACTTGTTTTACTGGAGGAATCCAGAAGTGAAACAGTATTCATGTAGCTTGTTAAGGTAAGGTGAATATCCTGATCGTCGCTACCAGAATTTGTTACTGTTATATTAAATGGTGCTGAGATCTGATCATTTAATAAGTATACTTTGTTTTCAGAAGTTGAAAGCTGCCATGAAATACTTTTTTTAATTTCCCCGTAAAAAACAGTAAAGCCGTAAGGTTCATTAATTTCGTTATATAAATAGGCTGTAAACAAAAATTTTGAACTTCCTGTTAAATTTACTTTTGGAAGTATATGTATTGGAATAAAAATGCTATCGCCAGCTGAAATTGTGTAAAGTTTATTTTTTTGAGTAATTGCACTCCAATTATTTGGTATTGAAATGTCTGCAAAAAACTTTACGTCAACTGTTTTGTTATTATGAACACATAAAACATTTGAAATCATTTCTCCTTTTGAAAATTCTACTGAAGTATTTTTAAATGCAAATTGTAAGTTGTTAGAATTTGCTATAATAGGAATATTGTTACTAACAGGCACAAGAGTATCTTGTGCTAAACAGGTTAAGCCAGAAAAAAGAGAAAATAAGAAAATACAACAAAGTGCAATAAAGTAATCTTTCGATACTTTATTGCCTTTTGGGGCAATTTGTTTATTTATACTGATTCTTCTCACTTTCTAATCATCAAGGAACTTCTACAAGACAGAAATTTATTTTTATCTGATAAACACCCGACCTTAAAGAAAAACCGGGTAATATTCTATAATCAATATTGAAATTATATTCATTGTAATCTGTTAAATAGCTTCCAGGTCCATTAATATTAGTACCATCGCATGAGCCTGGCATATTTCTTACTCCTAATAAATCAGGAATAATATCTAATATATCGTAATTTACATTATTGATAAATGTTTGATAAGTACCGCTACTTAATGGCGTGCCACAACCATTATAAACTTTTACCTGAATAAGATTTAATTCAGGATTATTGCCAGATAAACCATAAGGTGTAATAACCTGTTCCCATTCATTAACAGGCAAATACCCATTATTGTCAATATACATCATTAATTTCCATTTACAATTACCTGCAATTATTTCGTCAACTTTTAATCTTAGTTGTGTAGATCCGCTATTGGTAATACCTGAAACATACTTTTGCATATTGTCAAAAGTGAAATTAACATTACCAGGTGTCGACATAAGAAATTTACTAGTGCCAGCAATAGCATCGGCACAATTTGAAGTTGTTGGATTTGAACAAGGCTGAGAATAAGTGTTAATTGTTATCAAAGTTACAATTAACAACAAAGTAATGTTACCGTATAACTTCATTCGGTAATTTTTTAAATTTAAAAAAGGATTAACCATTATGGTTAATCCTTTTTAATTAATTTTTATTGATCCTCTAAAAGAATGTATTTTGCATTCATAGTGTAAACACCTGGTTCTGCATATTGTGGCGGAACCAATGCTTCAGAAACTAAAGCACTTGTGCCAGCCATAGGAAATACAGCAGGTAATCCAGGAAGAATGCGATAGTCAATTGTGAAATAGAAATTACTAAAAGCACCTGCAGCAGGAACTTCTGTTAAGTAACTTCCGCCTGGAGCGCCCAATAATAGACCTGTACCAGCTGATCCCTGAATATATTTGTCGGTTGCAAGAGGAGCTGTATAAGGTGTTGCAGAATTATAAATACTGTTTTGCCCAGTTACCGGAACGGCTACGTTAGATGCCTGAAATAAAGCACTATAGTCTAAGCCAGCTACGCCAAAAGCGTTTGCTTCATATTGATGAAGCTCTAGTAAACTTAAAGGAAGTGCACTAACAGAGTTAGGGTTAACAACTGTACTATATGACATTTGTTGATCCCATGTAGTTCCATTTTGTGAAGTTCCTACAGCATATAAATCCCAAGATACAGATGAAGACACCTTTAATATTGTTGCAGCATATTTAATTATACCACCATAATATTCACGGATATCATCAAAAACAAAATCAACTTGGTCAGAAGTAGTCATATGAAGTTGCAAAACAGGTTGCAAATCCATTGTTACCGTTACATTTTTTTCGTCAATTAATTGTCCGAATGAAAATGCAGAAAAGAAACCTAAAAAAGAAACGATTAAGATTAATTTTTTCATATTAAAGAGTTTAAATTTAAAAAAATAAAAAACTTAGTTAGTCTTTACTACGCGACGACAACCGCGTTTCTGAAAGTCGTGCTACACGATAGTCAGAAGTTTATTGTTTATTCTTTGTCAGTGATTTAGGTTAATCGACTTTATATTTTATTTGTTAAGATATTAACAGGTTATTAACATAACGTTATACTTATAAAAGTTATAAATAGTTTCTTTAAGGTACTATAAATTCTGCTTGAGCAGCTACTATTTCTTCAGAGCTTCCAAAATCTACAACACCAACAGCCGTATAGTTGCCAGAAGGCAGATCTGTAGGTAAGTCGTAAAAAAAGTCTCTGAAATACTGTGGTAGTATTGTAAATTTTTTAACCTGAAGTTTTTTCTGAAGGCCGGTTTTTGTGTTTGTTAATTCAACATAAGAAGAACAATAGCTTATTCCATCTCCAGTATTGTTTACCACCATTTCAATTTTTCGCTTACCATCTTTTTCTTGAAAATTAAATTTATTAATTACAACACTATTTATTTTTACATTTGGTGGATTTTGATAAATATATACCCCAAAGCCAAAGCTTGGAATAACCCCAAATGCAACTCTATCTGGTTTATTGCCTGCATCAAGTGTTGGACGATCTACTATTTGGTCAATTGTAATAATAGTCCATGCTGCACGATAAGCATCTTCTTGCTCAGGTATTTCAATAACAACTTTTAATTTTATTTCTTCTCCGGGTTTTAAAGTAAAATATGATGGTGAAACATTAATCCATTTTGATAATCCATATTTTCCTTCACCAGCCTTTAACGATAAAGGCTTTCCGTTTCTTCCCATTTCAAAATCACAATAGCCAACATTAAAATTATAAGTTTTTTTAGTAACATTATTTACTTTAATTTCTTTTATAACAATACTTCCTGGTTTAATGGATAGGTGCATACTTGCTGGCGAAACTGCAACCCCCATATCCTCAAATGCAGAATCAGGAATTGCCTGTCGGTTTTTTTGAATGCTATCATTATCCTGTCCATAAGATAAAACAACAGCAAAAACAAGGAATAAAACAAATAAGAGTTTCATAAAATAAAATTTAATTGTAATGTTTTACGATAATATTTTTGTTAAAGTTGTGTTTATTTTTTTGTGTGAAGCAATATTCAAAAATTAAGCATTTGTTTTTTTATTAATGGCGATTATTAATGGCGATTTAATGGAATCATTATTTTTTTGTAATTTTCGACTTTAAATTTATTAATATGAAAAGATCACTTTTGTTTGTGAGTTTAGCAATTATATTTTTAGGATTACTTTCTTCATTTGTCTATATGTCAGGAAATTCTGAAAAAATATTTGTTTTAAGTACCAAATTTGGCGACATTAAAATTAAACTCTACAATGAAACACCTTTGCATCGAGATAACTTTATAAAACTAGTTTCTGAGAAGTTTTATGACGATTTACTTTTTCATAGAGTAATTAGTGATTTTATGATTCAGGGTGGAGATCCGGACTCAAAAAATGCATTACCTGAAGCGATGCTTGGTAATGGTGGTCCTGGTTATAATATACCTGCTGAAATCATTCAGGGATTTTATCATAAAAAAGGTGCTATTGCGGCTGCACGTGAGGGCGATAACGTTAATCCTAAAAAAGAATCATCAGGTTCACAGTTTTATATTGTACAAGGAAAAGTATTCACAACACAAGAATTAGATGTAATTGAATCAAAGAAGAACATGACCTTGAAAAATCAGATATTAGGAAAATTATTAATGGCACCAGAAAGTGAAAATTTAAGGGTTAGGCTTGATTCAGTTAAGAAAATAGGAACCCAGGAATCGCTAATGAATTTTATTAAAGAACTTGATCCAATTGCAGAAAAAGAACTTGCAAAAGTTGGTAAATTTGTTTTTACTCCTGATCAAAGAAAATTATATACAACAATTGGCGGGACTCCTCATTTGGATGGTAATTATACTGTGTACGGCGAAGTAATAGAGGGGATGAATGTTGTTGATAGTATTGCTGCTCAGAAAAAAGACAAAAATGATAGACCTGTGGTTGATATCAGAATGAAAATAAAACAAATAAAATAGAAGTTTTAAATGAAAGATAAGATTACGCATTTGTTATCTGAAATACGTTCGGCACAAGTTGCAAATAAGGCACAATTAGAAGAGTTTAGGTTGAAATATCTTTCTAAGAAAGGCGAGATTTCAATTTTATTTGATGGCTTTAAGCAGGTTTTAAGCGACCAGAAAAAAGAGGTTGGACAATTATTAAATATTTTAAAAACTGAAGCTCAGGAAAAGTTTTCTGTTTTTTCACAAAAAGTTGAAAACGAAGATATTGTTAGTGAAAAAAGTGATTTAACAATGCCTGGAGATTCTATAGAAGTAGGTAGTCGGCATCCATTAAGTATTGTTAAAAATGAAATAATAGATATTTTTAGTCGCTTGGGATTTACGGTTTCTGAAGGTCCCGAAATTGAAGATGATTGGCATGTTTTTACTGCTCTTAATTTTCCAGAAGAACATCCTGCACGCGATATGCAGGATACCTTTTTTATCGAAAAAAGTCCAGATATTTTGTTGCGTACACATACTTCTTCGGTACAAGTAAGAGTAATGGAAAATCAGAAACCTCCTATTCGAATAATTATGCCTGGTCGTGTTTTTAGAAATGAAGCGATATCTGCTCGTGCACATTGTTTTTTTCATCAGGTTGAGGGATTATATATTGATCATCATGTTTCGTTTGCTGATCTTAAGCAAACGTTGTTATATTTTGCCCGCGAAATGTTTGGAGCAGAAACTAAAATAAGATTAAGGCCGTCTTATTTCCCATTTACAGAGCCTTCTGCAGAAATGGATATTTCGTGTAATTTATGTGGTGGCGAGGGCTGTGCGTTTTGCAAACATACTGGATGGGTAGAAATTCTTGGTTGTGGTATGGTTGATCCAAATGTATTGGAAAAATGTGGAATTAACAGTAAAGAATACACTGGGTATGCGTTTGGAATGGGTATTGAAAGAATAACAAATTTAAAATTTCAGGTAAAGGATTTAAGAATGTTTTCTGAGAATGATGTTAGGTTTTTAAAACAATTCTCAAATTCGATTTAGTTTTAATATTTATTTAGAGCTAACATTACCAAAACACAGGAATTATAGGTTTTAATTCCATTTTCTTTTGCCATTTTTGCAAAAAGAGGATTTTCGGTTCCAGGATTAAAAATGATTCTTCTAGGTTTTAAAGAAATGATATAATCATAATATTCTTTTTGTCTATTTGGCGATAAATAAAGAGCAATAGTATCAATATTTGGAAACAATAATTTGTTAGTTGTTATTTGAATATTTCCAATCTGCCCAATTCTAACTCCAATAGCAACAACTTCATGACCATATTTATGTAACCTTTCAATTGCTTTAAAGGAAAAACGTTTTTGGTTTGTACTTGCCCCTAACACTAAGGTTTTCATCAATTCGAAAGATGTCATTAAACACAAAATTTACAGATGTAAATATATGTAATAACAGTATCTTTACACAGTATAATATTATACTTTTAATAAATAGATGTTTAATGAAAAATCTAACAACAATTCCAGAATGCGACGATTGTTTAATTTTATCAAATTCTCTTTTTTCGCAATTAACAAATGATGAAATAATAAATTTAAATTTTGATAAAGGGTGTAATTTTCATAAAAAAGGAAATATTATTTATCATGAAGGAAGTAGGGTAAATGGTTTTTACTGTGTAAATAAAGGAATAGTAAAATTATATAAAACAGGGTTGGAAGGTCGTGAACAAATTATTAGGTTTGCTAAAAAAGGAGATATCATTGGTTATCGTTCATTGTTGAGCGGCGAACTTGCTTGTCATACCGCAAAGGTTCTGGAAGATGCTACAATGTGCTTTATTCCAGGGGAATCTTTATTTGCCTTGCTTCGCAAAAATTCAGAATTTACTATTGAATTACTTCAACTTACCTGCAGAGAATTAGGCGAAGCAAATTCATTCATTACAGATATTGCTCAAAAAACTGTTAGAGAGCGATTAGCTGAAGTATTATTTATTTTAAAAGATAATTTTGGACTTGATGTTGATAATGTGTTACAAATTTCGTTAACAAGAGAAGAGCTTGCAAATATTATTGGAACAGCCACCGAATCTGTTATACGGCTTTTAAGCGAGTTTAAAGATGATAAGTTAATCGAATTAAGCGGCAGAAAAATTAAGCTGTTAGATCAAAAAGCTCTTAAGAAAATTGCAAATATGTATGAATAACATCTGTTTTTTAGAAATCTGTTGTTTGGCACTTTCTTAAAGTTTTTCTTAAAAAATTATTATATTTAACCCGAAAAGGGTTTTTCAAAAACAATTGTCTGGTTTTTTTAACTAAATATTGGTGTTTGAAACAATTTATATTAAAAGCGGGTTCTTTTTACATTAACAGTCTCCGTAATCCAGGAAGGCTTGGAAAGAAGTTGTTTGTTATACTCTTTATAAAATTATTCATAATGTTTGCGATTTTAAAAATCTTTTTTTTTCAAGATTTTTTATCGTCAAAATTTAGCAGCGAAGAGCAAAAAAGCGAATATGTAATTAACTCATTGATAAAACAAAAGTAAAATGAGCATATCTGATATTTCATTAGTTGATTGGTCTAGGGCACAATTTGCCCTTACGTCAATTTATCATTGGCTTTTTGTTCCGTTGACATTGGGGCTTTCCTTTATAATGGCAATAATGGAAAGTATTTATGTTAAAACAGGTAACGAAGAGTGGAGAAAAACAACAAAATTCTGGATGAAATTATTCGGAATAAATTTCGCAATTGGTGCTGCTACTGGTATAATTCTGGAATTTGAATTTGGAACAAATTGGTCAAATTATTCATGGATAGTTGGCGATGTGTTTGGTGCGCCACTTGCAATAGAGGGGATATTGGCATTCTTTTTAGAAAGTACTTTTATTGTTTTAATGTTTTTTGGTTGGAATAAAGTTGGGAAAAAAACTCATTTATTATCAACATGGCTTGTAACAATTGGCTCAATTTTATCTTCATGGTGGATTTTAGTTGCAAATGCTTGGATGAACGATCCAGTTGGAATGCAGTTTAATCCCGATACCGCACGTTGTGAAATGGTAAATTTCTGGCAAGTCGCTTTTTCTCCTTTTGCTATTCATAAATTTTGGCATACGATAACATCAGCTTATGTTGTTGCTGCATTATTTGTAGTTGGAGTAAGTTCGTGGTATTTAATTAAAAAACGTCACGAAAGTTTTGCCAAAAAAAGTATTCTGGTTGGTGCTATATTTGGATTTGTAGCAACTATGCTTGTAACTGTTTCTGGCGACACTTCAACTTTTCAGGTAGCACATAAACAGCCAGTAAAATTAGCTGCAATGGAGGGATTATTTATTGGAAAAACAAGAGCTCCTATTATCGCATTAGCTGTTTTAAGGCCAAATGTGCCAATTAGCGATACAGTAAATCATTTTATTTTTAAAATGGAAATGCCAGGAATGCTTTCAAAACTCGGATATCGCGATAAGAATGCATTTGTGCCAGGAATTTATGATTTGGTTTATGGGAATCAATATCAAGGCATAGAGCCGGTTTTTAAAAGAATGGAGCGAGGAACTATAGCAATGATTGCATTAAATAAATATAAAGAAGCAAAAGAAGATAACGACACTTCTGAAATGCGATTATCATTAGCAGAATTCAGAACTAATTATCCTGATTTAGGGTATGCTTATCTTGATAAACCCGAAGATGTTGTGCCAAATATTCCTATTACGTTTTATTCTTTTCATTTAATGGTAGGTCTAGGTTTTTATTTTGTAATTCTGCTACTTGTTATACTTTTCTTTTTGTGGCGAAAAACATTAATTAAAAGGAAATTAATTTTATGGTTAGCAGTATTAACAATTCCACTAGGCTATATCGCAACTGAACTAGGGTGGATAGTTGCTGAAGTTGGACGTCAACCATGGGCTATTCAGGATTTGTTGACTGTTTCAAAAGCAACATCACACTTAAGTACTTTATCTGTACAAATTACTTTTATTTTATTCGCTATATTATTTACTGTTCTGTTTTTAGCGGATATCAGAATATTGTTAAAACAAATTAAAAACGGTCCTAAAGAATAAAGTTATGTTTGAAACAATGACTTTAGCAGCGCTTCAGCAATATTGGTGGATAATAATTTCACTTATTGGAGCAATACTTGTTTTTTTAATGTTTGTTCAAGGCGGACAAACACTATTATTTCAGGTTGCAAAAACTGAAGATGAAAGAACTCTTGTAGTTAATGCCTTAGGCAGAAAATGGGAGCTTACTTTTACAACTTTAGTTACTTTTGGCGGTGCTTTTTTTGCTTCATTTCCGCTGTTTTATGCTACTAGTTTTGGTGGTGCTTACTGGGTTTGGACAATTATTTTATTTGGATTTATTGCTCAGGCAGTTTCATATGAATATAGGAAAAAACAAGGAAATGTTTTAGGTACAAAAGTTTATGAGTTTTTTCAAATAGCAAATGGGTTTTTTGCTTCGTTTTTTATTGGGATAATTGTTAGCAGTTTTTTTACCGGATCGTATTTTTTAGTCGATAAGTTTAATCTTAGCGCATGGATGGCTGGTTCGTATGGATTGGAGTTGATGTTTAATACTCAGAATATTTCATTGGGATTTGCTATTTTTTGTTTGACGAGAGTTACTGGCGCTATGTTTTTAATGAAATATATTGAAAATAAAGAAATTTCTGAACGATCCGCAAATCAGATTTTAATTAATGGGTTGTGCTTTGTGTTATTTTTTCTTTTGTTTCTTGGTATATTGATTACAAAAGATGGTTTTGCTATAGATCCAAATACAGGTAAAATGTATATGGAGCCATTAAAATACCTTCATAATTTTATGCAAATGCCAGCAATATTAGCCATTTTTCTTTTAGGTGTACTATTGGTAATATTTGGAATTTTTAAAGGTGGAATACAAAAATCTTCAACCGCTTTTTGGATTACAATTTTTGGAGTAATTCCAGTTGTGTTTTCGTTATTTATAATTGCTGGTTTAAATAATACCGCTTTTTATCCTTCAACATATAATTTAGAATCATCACTAACAATTTATAATGCTTCATCAAGTAAGTATACATTAACAATAATGAGCTATGTTTCACTTTTTATTCCTGTGGTTCTTGCATATATCTGGTATATTTGGAGGGTAATGGCAAAGAAAAAAATAAATAAAGAGGAGTTGGAGGATACGGGACATATTTATTAGTTATTTTTGTATAAAATTTAATTAACAAAAAATATTATGATTTCTAAAAAAGTTGAAAAAGAATTAAATAAACAAATTAATGCAGAATTTTATTCAGCATATTTATATTTGTCGATGGCGGCATGGTGCCAAATCAAAAACTTAAAAGGTTTTGCAAATTGGTTGCATGTTCAATATCAGGAAGAAACAGCTCATGCTTTAAAGTTTCACGATTATGTTATTGAGCGTGGTGGAACTGTGATATTTGATGCTATTGACTCACCTAAAATTACTTGGAAAAACATTATTGATATTTTTTCTGAAACGTTAAAACATGAAAATCATGTAACGGCATTAATAAACAATTTGATGAATGTTGCTTTATCAGAAAAAGATCATGCTGCATCAAATTTTTTACAGTGGTTTGTTAACGAACAGGTAGAGGAAGAAGCAAATGTGACAGGCGTTTTAGAGCAATTAAAAATGATTGAGGGAAAAGGTTCTGCATTATTAATGCTTGATCGCGAAATGCAACAAAGAGTTTTTGTTCCATTAACTGCAGCAAATTAATTTTTTATATAATCTTTTATGTGGTTGGCGTCATCGCTGACCATATAAACTAGTCACTTTCATGCGAAGACGCTTGAAATATAATTTTATTTAACTGTTTCAAGAGTCCACCATTAAAAAAAAGTAATTTATGACACAAAAAACATTTGCAATTACTGGTGAATATATTGAACTTATAAAACTTTTAAAAGCAGCCCGAATTTGTTTTAGTGGAGGCGAAGCAAAGCAAATGGTAGAAGAAGAAATGGTTCAGTTAAATGGTAATGTTGAATTAAGAAAACGTGCAAAAATAAGAGTTGGAGATGTTGTTACGGTTATTGAGAAAAATGTTACAATTACCGTTGAAGCTGAAGAATAAATTATTCTTTACCTCTTAATCCTAGAAATACCCAATATCTAAATCGGAGTAGCATATTTCCTTTTGCAGGACGGAAAGTAAATAAGTAAAACAAGAGAAGTAAAAATGAAACTTTCCATTTTATAATTTCTTCAATTATTTTTTTTGTAAAACCAACATTGGTTGTTTTTATTCTAATTCTTTCGCTTTTACCAACTCCAATAGATTGCCTTCGAAGAAAAGGGGTTTCGGTTCTTTCAACAGGAACCATATGGTAAATAACGGCCTTAGGTAAATAGTAAATGGCTTCGTTACCAGAATAAATGCGCTGAAACATTTCTTTTTCTTCACTACCTAACATTCCAGCACCAATTCTACCAAGCTCGGGATTAAAAACTCCGTATTTTTTAAATAATTCGCTTTTATATACCATGTTTGAGCCACGAGGATATTGTTTTTTGTTAAATAATCTTGGTTCATCCCATGGATTAAAATATCCTAATAGAGAACCTAAATAATTTGTATACCAGGCTGGTTCTTTAGTTTCAAAGTGTAGTAAAATTCTTCCACCAACAGCTTTAATGTGTTGGTTTAATTCAAAATAATTTAAAACATCTTTTATATAATTTTCATCTGCAAAAGCATCATCGTCTAAAAATGCAAGTAGCTCTCCGTTAGAAACTTCTATTCCTTTATTTCTTGCATGCGATAATCCTTGTTTGCTTTCTGTAGCATAAACAAAAGGAATCTCAGTATATTTTTTTTGATATGATTGCGAAATTTCTTCGGTGTTATCTGTAGAGTTATTGTTTATAATTACAATTTCAAAATCGCTTTTTACCGTTCCTTTTTGATTAATTAACGCATCAAGAGCCAGAGGTAAATACTTTTCTCTGTTATAAGTACAAATTATTGCGGAAAGCTTTATCATAAACCCTTTTCTATTTACTATCTTCTATTTTTTATTTAACTATTTGCTATTTATAAATGCTTATTTTATATACATCCTCTCTATTTTAATGCAAATGTATCGTATTTTTAAAGATTAAGCTACTTTTGTAAACAGTTCAAAATAAGTTTTAGTGGGAAAGAAAATTGTAATAGTTGGTCCGGCACATCCTTTTAGGGGTGGTATTGCAGCAAATAATGACCGTTTGGCTCGTGAATTCATAAATTCTGGAAACGAAGTTGTTATTTTTACTTTTAGCTTGCAGTATCCATCATTTCTTTTTCCAGGAAAAACTCAATATTCCAACGAACCAAAACCAGAAGGATTAGATATATATATTGAAGTAAATTCTATTAATCCAATTTCGTGGATAAAAGTAGGGCGAAAAATTAAAAAAATGCGTCCCGATATTTTGCTTATTCGTTTTTGGTTACCATTTATGGGACCTTGTTTTGGAAGTATAGCGCGAATTGCAAAGAAAAATAAATTCACAAAAGTTATTTCTGTGCTAGATAATTATTTGCCTCACGAAAAACGTTTTGGCGATAAATGGCTAGCTAAATATTTTATAAAACCTGTTGATGGTTGTGTTGTAATGTCGCATTCGGTTGAAGCAGAGCTTAGAACAGAAACAAAAACCAAGCTTATAGATTATTGTCCGCATCCACTTTTTGATCATTTTGGCGTAATAATTCCCAAAAATGAAGCACAAAAAACTTTAGGTATTGATGAAAATTCACGGTGGATGTTGTTTTTTGGATTAATTCGCGATTACAAAGGTCTTGATTTGCTTTTGCGTGCAATGAAAGAAAATGGTGCAAATACAAATGATTTAAAACTATTAGTAGCGGGTGAATTTTATTCAAATTCTGAATTTTATTATAACTTAGTTAAAGAACTTGGCCTGGAAGAAAGAGTAAAATTTTTCCCTGAATTTATTCCTGACAATCAGGTTGCAACATTTTTCTCTGCTGCCGATATTGTTGTTCAGCCTTATAAACATGCAACTCAAAGTGGTGTTACTCAAATAGCATATCATTTTAATAAACCAATGGTAGTAACAAATGTGGGGGGGTTGGCTGAAATGGTTCCTCATGAAAAAGTTGGATACGTTATTGAACCAGACCCCGCTATTATTGCAAGCGCTATTGGTAAATTTTATTCAGATAACAAAGAACAAGAATTTTCTGATGGAGCAGCAAAAGAAAAAACAAAATATTCCTGGAAGCGAATGGCCGAAACAATCTTTTTGGTATATAGTAAAATAACAGGAAAGTCAGAAGAACAGTATAATTAACAAAATGCAATTTATTATGACTAATTATTCAGAACAAATAGCAAAAATCATCAATAATAATATATCTGTAAAGCAAGCTTTACTTAATGATAAAAATTTATTGTCTGCAATTGAAACCGCTGCAAATAAAATAATTAGTTGTTATAAGTCAGGTGGAAAACTTTTACTTTGTGGAAATGGCGGCAGTGCTGCCGACGCACAACATATTGCAGCTGAATTTTCGGGCAGGTTTTATTTTGATCGCCCATCGCTTGCTGCTGAAGCAATACATGTAAACACATCGTATTTAACATCGGTGGCTAATGATTATTCTTTTGACGAAATTTATGCTCGATATATTTCTGGCGTAGGAAAATCAGGTGATGTTTTAATTGCAATTTCAACTTCAGGTAATTCTGAAAATATAATAAGAGCTATAACAACAGCTAGAAAATCGGGAATGTTTGCTATTGTCTTAACCGGAGATACTGGTGGAAAAATCAGAGAGATTTCTGATTTACTTATTAATGTTCCTTCAACTGACACACCGCGTATTCAAGAAACTCATATTCTTATTGGTCACATTATTTGTGAAATAGTTGAGAGGGAAATGTTTCCAAGGTAAATAATAATTGTGCGGATTTAACATCCGCAATAATGTGCAATCGGGATTGCAAATCCCGATTAGCTTTGAACAACTTCACGTGTAACTTTAAACCCTTCTCTAAATTTTAAAATTGTAACAACTAAACATGTAAGCCAACCAATGGGCATTGGTAAGCAAGCGTATAACCAATAAATTGATAAATTTGAACCTTCACCAACTCCACCAAGGGAGGAAAGCCAAAAAAGTATTCCTACGCCAATAACTAAAAAAAGAAAAGACAAATTTAGTAGTAATTGATATTTACTTTTATATAAGTAAGCACCAATTGCAATTAATAAAGATCCAAAAATAATTACAGGCGAGCCTTCAAGCGGATCTATTGTTCCAATAAGGAAAAAAACGAAGCCAGTTATCACTAAGATTTTTGACCATAAAAATTTTGTTTTCATAAATTTAAGAGTTATTAGTTATTTTTTATTTCTTCAATGTTTTTATCAAAAAGAACCTTAAATAAAGTAAAAGCATCTTCATCAGTTTTTGGGTTTATCAATCTATGTTCTTTATGATCTGAGTTGCAAAGCCCGGCACAAACTGCTTTTCCAGTGGCTTTATCTATTAAATAATAATGAACACAAATTTCACGAGGTTGTTTTAAGAATTCAACAAGTAAACAATAGTCACCAGTTTTGTCATTTGTTTTAATATATGGAATAAAAGAATTTACACTTTTAGAAAACATTTTTGCTTCATTCATGTACCATTGACTATTTACTGGTGGAGTTTGATATACCAAAACAGCCTTTAGATTTTCTTTTTTGTTTAAATAATCTACAATCTGAGTTGAAATATTTGTGTTGAAATCGCTATTTCCGGTTAAAAGATGAACAGGATAAACAGAGATTGTTTTGTTTTGAAATACTTCATTTCTTTTAGATTTCTCTAAAAATTTAACGCCCCCACAGCTTGAAAGTATAACTGTACATAAACAGATTTCAATAAAATAAAGGTTTCTTTTTAAAATGGTTTTCATTTTGATTCGTTTTTAATTTAGGCAAATTTAGGCTACAGAGGGTTCTTGCTAAAATCGATAATCGCTTTCTTTTTATATTCTTTGGTAAATAGCAGTTGGATTAATTAATAATCATAGAAATAAACATAGTATTTGCGAAAATCGCAATTAAGGATTTAAATATTTTCATATATTGCAAATCATTTTATGTTTAATAACTACATTTCGCAAAAAATAATGGCAACAAATAGTAATTCACTACAGAATCAACTTTTCGAAAATATTAAAAATCTAATCCCTTCACAAGCTTCTTTTCCAGATGAAATGGCAGATTTATTAGGCGTAAGTAAAGATAGCGCATATAGAAGATTGCGAGGTGAAACTGCTTTAACTATTGATGAGGTAAATAAACTTTGCACACATTATAAGATCTCTTTTGATGCCTTGGGACATAATCTTTCTAGCACAGTTTCATTCGATTATAATTCGCTTTTGTTAAATGAAGATGGCTTTAAAGAGTATCTGACTTCTATTTACAAAACTCTAAGTAGGTTAACTAAATTAGAGAATAAACAAGTGTATTATTTTGCAGAAGACGTACCGTTATTTCATCATTTTAAATATCTTGAGCTTTCAACATTTAAAATGTTTTATTGGTTAAAGTCAGTTATGAATGTACCTTCAATGGAAGGCAAGAAGTTTAATCCAGGGATTATTTCTGATGAATTGATTGAGCTTGGAAAAAATGTATATGAAACTTATTCTAAAATTCCCTCTGTTGAAATATGGACAGAAAGCACAGTTTTTAGTACATTAAAACAAATAGAATATTGCTGGGATTCTGGGCAGTTTTTTTCTAAAAAAGATGCTATTGTTGTTTGCGAAAAGTTAATTGTGACTTTGGAAGATATTCAAAGACAGGCTGAACTTAGCTATAAGAATATAAACGCTGGTTGTAAGGCAGATACTGGTAGTTACATGTTGTATAATTGTGAAATTGAAATTGGAAATAACTGCATACTTGTTAAAGCAGGTGAAACAAAAATGGTTTATATTACCCACATGACTTTTAATAAATTAATTACACCACATAAAGCATTTTGTAATGACACCGAAGAGTGGATGCATAATCTTATTAAAAAATCTGTTCTTATCAGTGGATCTTCAGAAAAGTTGAGGTATAAATTTTTTAATAAAGCGCTTGCATCTGTAAAGAAGCTTATTAAGAGTATTGAGGGATCTGATTAATGTAAAAAAATTCAAAAAACATTTAATTTTTTATAAATGGAAATACAATCTTTAAACTGCAGTCGTTGTGGAGCTTCGCTCACATTAAATGAAACACACGATTCAAGCATAAAGTGCTCCTTTTGCGGTAGTACTTTACTTATTTTTCACGAAGAAGATAAAATTACAAAAAGTTTTGTGCCAATTCCTACTGGTTTTACTATTGATAAAACAGTAAATGAACTTACAATTACTTTTAAAAATAAAGGGCCTAAGTTTTATATAGTTTTAGGGTTTTCAATTTTTTGGATAATTTTTAGCATAGGATTTATTTTTATTGGATCTCAATTAAATTTTGGGTTTATTTTTGGAACAGGTCCTTTGTTGATTGGTTTTGCATTATTTTATTTCGGGCTGGCAGGAATAGTAAATACTACAATACTTCAAATTAAGGACAGGCTGCTTACAGTAACTTTTAGGCCTCTCTGGTGGTTTGGAAAGAAGAGAATAGAAACAAGTAACATTATACAGTTGTATACCAAACAAACAGAATATAAAAATAACAATTCTACCACGTATGCTTATTCATTAGAGGCGATTATGAAAGAAAATCAAAATGTAAAGGTTCTTTCAATGTTAGAAACATCCGAAGTTTGTCGCTGTTTTGAGCAACAAATAGAAATGTTTCTCCACATTAATAAAATGACTGTTGAAGGGGAGTATAAGAATTAAACCTAGCTGTTCCGGATTTAGCTTCGCTGAAAATAGTTGCAATCCGGAACTAAATAATTTGGGATTTATAATCCCGATAAACGAAATTAAAAAACCTCAGAAAAATCTGAGGTTTTTTTAACATATTGCAAATTTAAATGTTATATAGAATCAATAATTTTATTAAAGGTATTGCTTGATCTTAATGCTTGTTTTGCTTTTTTATCATCAGGTAAATAGTACCCGCCAATATCAGCTGGTTTTCCAACTGTGTCAGAAATTTCTTTTAAAATTAAAATTTCATTTTCAGCTAATTGTTTTGCAACCGGAGCAAATTTTTCTTTCAGATTTACATTTTCATTTTGTTCTGCAAGTGCCTGAGCCCAATACATCGCTAAATAAAAATGACTACCTCTGTTATCCAGTTCACCAGCTTTTTTTGAAGGTTCTTTCTGGTTTTCGAGATATTTACCAACAGCAGTGTCAAGTGCTTTTGCTAAATCTAAAGCAACTTTATTGTTGAAATTATATCCTAAATGTTCCAATGAAACTGTTAGTGCTAAAAATTCTCCTAAAGAATCCCATCTTAAATGGCTTTCTTCCATAAATTGCTGAACATGTTTTGGAGCTGAGCCACCTGCACCAGTTTCGAATAATCCACCACCACCTAACAGTGGAACAATCGATAACATTCTTGCACTTGTACCAAGTTCTAAAATTGGAAATAAATCGGTTAAATAATCTCTTAACACGTTTCCTGTAACTGAAATTGTGTCTTTTCCAGCTCTTGTTCTTTCAAGTGTATATTTTATTGCATCATCTGGACACATGATTTTTATTTCGAGATTTGTTAAATCATGGTCTTTTAAATAAAGTTCAACTTTTTTAATAATCTGAGCATCGTGAGCACGATTTTTATCTAACCAGAAAATAGCTGGAGTATTTGATAATTTAGCTCTTGTAACAGCAAGTTTTATCCAGTCTTTAATAGGAATATCTTTTACTCTTGACATTCTCCAGATATCACCTTTTTCAACTTTTTGTTCCGATAAGATAGCACCATCTTCAGCAATTACTTTAACGGTTCCGTTTTCTTTAATTATAAAAGTAGTTGGATGTGATCCGTATTCTTCTGCTTTTTGAGCCATCAGACCTACGTTAGACACACCACCCATGGTTGCGGGATTGTACTGTCCGTTTTTAATACAATCTTCAATTACAACCTGATATAAGGTAGAATAACAACGATCAGGAACTACACATTTTGTGTCCTGAAGTTTATTTGCAATATTCCACATTTTGCCACCATCGCGAATAACAACAGGCATTGATGCATCAATAATTATGTTATTTGGAACGTGTAAATTTGTAATTCCTTTATCAGAATCAACCATTGCAAGTGCAGGTTGTTTAGTATATAAAGCTTGAATATCAGTTTCT
>CAIQJL010000097.1 GCA_903872185.1 uncultured Bacteroidota bacterium
TAAAAATATAAACCTGAGCTGTATCAATAGTATCCTTATTTGTTTGAATAAATGAAAATATTTGTCCTTTTTTCGCTATAGCATATTCTGTTATTCTAGGGAAAGAAACAGTATCAAGATTTGCTGTATTTAAAAGAATCAATCGCGTTCCGGGTTCTTTCTTTTCTTTCGGCTTCTTTGTTTTGGTATCTGTTTTTTTCTCTTTCTTTTTTAAAGTATCACTTACCGACGCCGAATCTTTCTTTACTTTTTTAATTTCCTTTTCGAGATAAATTGCCAGCCAATTTGGATTTTCTTTTGGAACAGAAAAAGATTTTATTCTCTCATATTTAAGAATAGTATCCTTTTTCATAAAATAAACGGCCAAAGAATCTTTAGGCAGATCTTCCTTTTTCTTTTTATCTTTTTTTGCTTTTCGTGTTATTGCCTCTGGCGTTTTAATCCGATAAATAATAAAATCAGATAATGGCGAAATAATCGCCTTGCATCCACGAGGAAAAGAGTCTAGTTTATTTGTTGTTGAATTCCACAAATAAAGCCACCCGTCACCTTTTTGAGGATTAATTTCATAACTTACCCATTTACCATCGTCGCTTATTATTTCATTTGTTACAGTCTTCCAGGTATCGTAAACTGAATGATCAAGAGGTTTCTTTGTAATCTGTGAAAAACCAAAAAAACAACAACTAAAAAAAGCAATAATTGTAACTATTGTTTTCATAAAATATCTTTTATACAAATCCGCAATCCCCATCTCCATCCTGTAGCATTGTTTCGGTTACCTTTAAATTAAATCCTTTAGATTGAAGATATTTACGAGATATGCTTTTAGAATTAAGAAAAGAAATACTTTTATTAAAATGATTTTGTATTGCGTTTTGATATGATGTTAATATTTCAATATTATGTTCGCACATTATATTATTTATTGTTTCATTAACAACTTCTTCGTGATTTGGTTTCACATACAAATATGGAGTCTTAATATGCTTATCGCGAACGGTAACAATTAGAAAAGCAATTAACTCATTATCCTGACTAATCTTAACTGCTATTGTTTTAAAAGAACGCGATTCAGAACTAAAATGATATCGCTTACTTTGCAATGAATCAGAAATTGTTTCCTTTATCCAATGAAAATTAAAGAACCATTCCAACTCTTTATGTGATCTTCGTGTAAGCTCAACTTGATAAAAATTTTCTGCAAATTTAATGCAAGATTCATCAGGCTCCTCTAATAATTCTATCTCATAATTCTTAGAAACACTATTTTTTCTCTTTAAAAAAGGATCGTGAAACAAATTAATTATTGTATCGTGCAAACTAAGAAACGGAAACAGAAATGCTGCCTTTGGATACCTCGCAGGAAGTACCTTCTGCATACATGATCGACGAAATATTCTGACTCCTTTCTTTATTACAAGATCATCAAATTTTCCAAGTTTATTGTATAATGTTTCGGCAACAGGAGTATATTCTGTTGCGAGAATTTTATTGTTATATAATTCAACTGACAATTCTGTCATTTTTTTTGCAATTCCTTTTCCACGGGCATTTGGGTGAATCCATATACAGCTCATCCATGCCATTCTCTCTGGAATATTATTTACAAAAACGAGGTCTGGAATTATTCCTAAATAACCTATTAATTCTGTTTCATAAACTAGTATTAACAACGTGTCATCATCTTGTACCCTTGGATTATTTATGTGCGATATTGCACGATGAAAAGAAATTGGAACATTAGGCATTGTCTTATATTCATCAGAATGAATAAAATCATTTAATTTCTGCCTGTTTAATTTTACAATTTCCATTAACGAACTATTGTGTTTTTTCCAAAAACTGATTTTGCAAGATAGTAAAGATACTCTGTTTTAATTATTTTTTTTCCTGAAGCACTAATCCCTTCCATTGGAATTCTTTGTATATGATAGTTGCATTTTTCATTCTTTAAACCTGCACCACCAAAAGAAAAATCAACAATTGGATTATTTTCATCAAAAAATACATCTAATAATTTTGAAGAAATTCCATCATCGGTAAAAGGAAAAGCAAAAAGTGAAAGTGGTTGATTAAATGTATTCTTTACTGTTACAATAGATATTTGAGTTTGATTTATTTGCTCGTCAATGCTAATTTCAGAATATTTTGGATGATCTATACTATGGGCACCAAACAAAAATCCTTTTTTTGACAATTCATTAATTTGTTCGGTGGTTAAATATGGTTTTTTTGCCTCTAGGAACTCTTTAAAACTATAATCACATATTCTAGCTGCCTTATCAAGCAAATCCATGTTTGTATATTTAATAGAAAGTAAGGCTTCAAAAACATCGTTTTTAACTATTCCATTATCAGCAAAAAACACCTTAATTAATCGTATTGTTTCGGGATTATCTTTTAAATGGCTTATTAATAAACTTGCTTTATAGCGATAAAATAAATCTTTGTTATCAATAAAAGCGGTATTTAAAAAAATTACAGCCGGTATTCCTTTTTCTATAAGTATTGGTGCTTCGTTATTATAAAAACCAGAAAGACCATCGTCAAATGATAACAAAAATGAAGGTTTTTTGGGTTGTAGTTTTTCTTTATAAATTTGAAATGCTTTTTTTGGTTCTATAGAATTAAAATGTTTAGAAAGATAATCTAAATCTGACTTAAATTCTTTAGGCGTTCTTGTTTTATATAGCGATTCAATATGTAAAAGCGGTTCAAAAGCTACTGAGTGATAAAAAGGGAAAATAAGCTTTTTACCAGATAAATTCTGATAAATCGAAGTAGTTAGCACATTCGAGAATGGTGAAAGCGTATTAAAAACTTTTTTTTTCAAAATAAACCGGTAATATTAAAATACAAAATTAACAATCTCTTTGAAAGTTTTATTATTTCAATATCTATTCCAACGCAGAGCCCCATTCTGGAGACTCTGAAAGACTAGATGGAGACTCTGAAAGACTAGATGGAGACTCTGAAAGACTAGATGGAGACTCTGAGAGACTAGATGAAGACTCTGTGAGACTCTAAAAACCTCATCTTTTTCATTAATAATTAAGGCATA
>CAIQJL010000098.1 GCA_903872185.1 uncultured Bacteroidota bacterium
AGAAAGCAGAAGAACTTCTTAAACAAAGAACAGAAGAAATAGAAACGCAGAATGAAGAATATCGATTGATTAACGAAGAATATAAACGAATTAATGATGAGCTTTTTATTGCAAAACATAGAGCAGAAGAAAGTGATAAGTTAAAATCTGCTTTTCTTGCTAATATGAGTCACGAAATTCGTACTCCAATGAATGGAATAGTTGGATTTGCAGATTTATTAAATAGCCCAAATATAACAAATGAAAAACGAAAAGATTTTACTGCTATTATTATTGAAAGATCAAATCATCTTTTGAAAATTGTTACAGATATTCTTGATATTTCAAAAATTGAAGCAGGAATGATAACTGTTAAAAATGAAAATGTACCTGTAAATATTCTTCTTCTTGAATTGTATACATATTATAGTAATAATGATAAAATTGGAAATATTAAACTTGATGTTAAGTATGGTATTGAGGATAGTAAAACTCGTATCTACATAGATGAAACAAAAGTGATGCAGATATTTAATAATCTTCTTAGTAATGCATTAAAATTTACAACTAAAGGGCAAATTATTTTTGGTTACGAACTTAAAGGTAGTATGCTCGAATTTTTTGTAGAAGATACCGGTATAGGAATTCCCGATGAATTTAAAGAAAAAGTATTCGATAGGTTTATACAGGTTGAAATGGAATTTTCAAAAAGCTATGGAGGAACAGGTTTAGGGCTTTCTATAACAAAGGAACTAGTACATTTAATGGGAGGAGAAATATGGATTGAATCAACACTGGGTGTTGGAACTAAAGTCTTTTTTACTATACCTTACAACATAGCAAAATCTGAAGAACAATTAATACTGGAGAATCCAGGGATTTTAGATAATGATAATATTAATGGAAAATCAATACTTATAGTAGATGATGATGAAACAAATTTATATTACTTAAATGAAATAACAACTAATCTGGAATTAAAAATTTATAAAGCTACAAACGGATTTGAGGCTATTGAACAGTTTAAAAATAATTCTGATATTTCTTTAATACTTATGGACATAAAAATGCCTGTAATGGGTGGCATGGAAGCTACTAAGCTTATTAAATCAATGAATAGCAATGTTAAAATTATTGCTCAAACTGCTCATGCATTGCTTACAGAACAAGATTTGGTTATTACGGGTGGTTGCGACGATTATATTTCAAAACCATTAAACAGGGAAAAGTTAATTAGTATAATTAGAAAATATATATAGTAAAATAATACTCTTAGTCACATCTTATGGCGCAAGCGCTCTTCTGGCGCAAGCGTCCTCGCTCTTCTGGTGCAAGCGTCCTCGCTTGTACCATTCCCTATGGTCTGTGACCCAAAGACCACAACCCAACACCCGTAGTCATCTGGGCATGACCCGTAATCTAACAAAATAAAAAAGGTCGCTAAAAGCGACCTTTAAAGTATTTTGTTATAGAAACTATTTAATTCCAAATTCTTTTTTCAATGGAGCAACAAAATCAAGTTTTTCCCATCCAAAGAATTCAACTTCTTTAATAGTTTTCTTTGTGCTGTTACGACCACCTAATTCAACTTTTGCTTTATAAGAATTACGACCAAAATGACCATAAGAAGCTGTTGGTTCAAAAATAGGATTCTTTAAACCAAATCTTTTTACAATGGCATACGGACGCATATCGTATATTTTTGCAATACGAGAAGCAATTTCGCCATCCGTAAGAATTTTTCCTTTTGCGTCTTTAACTTTTGCAGTACCATTTGAATTTACGTAAAATCCTACTGGTTGAGCAACTCCAATAGCATAAGCAACCTGTACAAGTATTTCTTCAGCAACACCTGCAGCTACCATGTTTTTTGCAATGTGGCGAGCAGCATAAGCAGCAGAACGGTCAACTTTTGATGAATCTTTTCCAGAAAAAGCACCACCACCATGAGCACCACGTCCACCGTATGTGTCAACAATAATTTTGCGACCAGTTAAACCTGTATCGCCATGAGGTCCGCCAATAATAAATTTACCTGTTGGATTAACAAATAATTTATAATTCTTAAAAAGTTTTTTTACTCTTTCTGGAAGATTTTTTATAGTAAGAGGTAAAAGTATATTTTTAACATCATCATGAATTGCTTTTTGCATTGCAACTTCAGCATCTTTTAAAGCTTTTGCTGTATTGCCTTTTGGAAGAATAAATTCATCATGTTGAGTAGAAATAACAATTGTGTCAATTCTTAATGGTTTACCTTCGTTATCGTATTCAACTGTAACTTGAGATTTTGCATCAGGACGAAGATATTTCATTTTTTTTCCTTCACGACGGATATCTGCTAAATCCTGAAGTAATCTATGTGCTAATTCAATAGTCATTGGCATGTAGTTGTCCATTTCACGACAAGCAAAACCAAACATCATTCCTTGGTCACCAGCACCTTGTTCCTCAGGTTTTGTTCTAACAACACCTTGTCTAATATCACTTGATTGTTCATGAATACTATTAATTACACCGCATGAATTTCCGTCAAACATGTATTCTGCTTTTGTATAGCCAATACGATTAATGACTCTGCGTGCAACTTCTTGAACATCAATATAACCTTCAGTTCTAACCTCACCTGCTAAAACTGCTAAACCAGTTGTTACTAATGTTTCGCATGCAACTTTTGATTCTGGGTCGGCACTTAAAAATGCGTCAAGTAGAGCGTCAGAAATCTGATCTGATACTTTATCTGGATGTCCTTCTGAAACTGATTCTGATGTGAATAAATAGCTCATAATTATTTATTTAAAATTATTTTTTAAAGATTATCTGGAGTGCTTCTCCAAAAATTAAAGTGCAAAGCTAATGATTGGTTGAAATAATACAAAAAAACTATTGAAAATACAGCTATAAATATATTTAAAAGCTAGAATAATAGAGTGTTAAAATAGATTTTTAAATATTAAAACGTGCAATAGGAGCAAAATCATGAGTTGCAAAAAGATTTTGTTGAAATTTGTAATAACCGGTTATTGCTATCATTGCAGCATTGTCGGTTGTAAATGCAAAAGGTGGAATATGTATTTTCCAATTATTTTTTGTTGCTAATGCAGAAAATTGTGAACGAACTGCTGAATTTGCAGAAACACCACCTGATAAAGTTATTTCTGAAATGCCAGTATCTTTTGCTGCTTTTGTAACTTTTTCTATCAATATATCAACAATAGTTTGCTGTAATGAAGCGCATAAACTATTTTTTTCCTGATTAATAAATTCAGCATTTTTGGCCATTTCATCTCGTAAAAAGTATAGAAATGAAGTTTTTAACCCGCTAAAACTAAAATTTAAATCAGGTATTCGGGGTTTTGCAAACTTAAAAGCTTTTGGATTTCCATTAGCGGCCAGTTTATCTATTTCGGGTCCGCCAGGATATGGTAATCCAAGTACTTTTGCTGTTTTATCAAATGCCTCACCAGCTGCATCGTCAATGGTGTTCCCAATAACTTCCATTTTTAGAGGAGAATCAACTCTTATAATTTGAGTGTGCCCACCCGAGATTAGCAAACAAAGGTGTGGGAATGTAGGCAGTTCTTTTGGGTTTTTTAAGTCATTAATAAAATGCGATAATACATGTCCTTGCAAATGGTTAATATCAATAAGTGGTTTTCCTAAAGAAAGCGAAAGCCCTTTGGCAAATGATGTTCCAACTAATAACGAACCAAGTAAGCCAGGTCCTCTTGTAAAACTAATTGCAGAAATTTCTTCTTTTGTTATTCCGGCAAGTTTTATTGCTTTATCAACCACAGGTATAATGTTAGCTTGGTGAGATCGTGATGCAAGCTCGGGAACAACACCGCCATAAGCTTTATGAACATCTTGGTTAGCAATTACGTTTGAAAGCAAATACCCGTCGCGTATAATTGCTGCAGATGTATCATCACATGAAGACTCAATTCCTAGTATTATGGTATTCGTTGTCAAATTTTATAACTTTGAGGCATTAAATTGTTTGCAAAATTATTAAAAAAAGGAACATACCGCTTTTATTCTTATTAGCTTTTTTAAGACTAGTACTAATTACTTATATTATTTTTAAAAGCCCTTTTTTACAAACAATAATAAGTCAGCAGATAGCAACTTATTTATCAGATAAATTAAAAACAGAGGTTTCTATTGGTGGAGTAGATATTTCATTGTTTAACAGTGTTGATTTAAAAGAAGTTTTTATAAGCGATCTAAGAAAAGATACACTTGTGTATGTAAAAAATTTAAAGTTTACGATAAAAGATATAAATTTTTCAAAACAAACTATTGATATAGACAGATTAAAGTTAGAAGAGCCGATTTTTAATCTATATCTCGATTCGTTAAATAATATGAATCTTGATTTTTTAATTGATGCTTTTTCTGGTGAAAAAGATACAACATCATCTTTACCATGGTCAATAACATTAAGGGGATTGGATGTAGAAGATGGTAATTTTACTTATAAGAAATTTGATGCTGATTCTAGCGTTGCAGGATTTAATTATAAGGATATTGATATTTCAAGAATAAACGTTGGTATTAGAAATGTAAAACTTTTAGGAGATTCTTTAAAACTAAATATTGTAAATCTTGAGGGAAGAGATAAATGTGGACTCAATTTAAAAAATATGAGTGCCGCTGTATTAATTGATACTAATGGAATAGTTTTTTCAAACGCTTTAATAAATACTTATTCGAGCAGAATATCTGCAAAAAAAATAATGTTTCAAATGAAGTCGATTGCTGATTTAGATGAATTTGTAACTAAAGTTAAAATAAATGCAGATATAAACCATTCATTAATTGGGCTAAGTGATATTGCATATTTTTCGCCTGATTTGTTGGGCTTGCATGAAAAATTAATTTTTACAGGAAAAATAAAAGGAACTATTTCAGATTTTAAAGCAAAAAATGTAAGAATTCAATATGGCGATAATACTTATATCTCTGGAAGTTTTACTATTACTGGATTGCCAGAAGTAAATGAGACATTTATGATTTTAGAGTTTTCAGAATTATCTACAACTGCTGAAGATCTTCAAAAAATTCCAATTCCACCTTTTACAAAAAAATTAACATTAAGCATACCAGTTGAAGTAAAACGATTAGGTAGATTTTATTATAAAGGTCAGTTAACAGGATACACAAATGATTTTGTTGCTTTTGGTGATCTTAAAACAGGAATGGGTGATTTAAATACTGATATTTCGATAAAACAAGATACTTTGTCGGGTTATACCGGTTTTAAAGGGCATTTAATTTCTGAAAAATTCGACCTTGGGAGTGTTGTTAATTTAAAAAATACAGTTGGAAAAATAAGTCTTGATGCAAAAGTTGATGGTAGAAGTCGCGGAAAAACTGTTAATGCAAAAATTGAAGGACTTATAAAAGATATAGAATTTAAAAACTATACCTATCAAAACATAAAAGTAGAAGGTGATATTTCTGAAAGCGCATTTGAGGGCTCGTTGTTAGCAGATGATCCAAACTTAGGCCTTAGTTTTTTAGGAAAAATAGATTATTCTCAAAAAATTCCAGTTTTTAATTTTACTGCTGATGTTGCAAGAATTAGATTAGGAAAACTGCATTTAATAAATTATGATTCAATTGCTACTCTTTCGTTTTTACTTAGTGCCAGATTTACTGGTGATAATCTTGATAATTTGTTAGGGAAGATAGAACTTTTTAGTTTAAAATATAAATCATCAATTATTAATGAGTCATATGGCTATTTATCTATTTCATCAGAAAGTAATTCAAATGGAAATAAAATAATGTTAAACTCCGAAATTTTAGATGCTTCGTTAACTGGTGAAGTCCATTTTTCTAGTTTAATGCACTCCCTAGATAAAGTATTTAATAAATATGTTCCTTCAATAAATTTAATTACCCCAAACGATAAAGAAAAAACAGCTAATACTTTAGAAAATGTTTTTGAATTTAATATTGACTTAAAAAATACTGAAAATTTATTAAAAGAGTTTGTGCCCGGATTACTTATTGAAAAAAATACTAAAATCGTAACAAAGTTCAATTCAATAGAAAATACTTTTAATTTAAGTGTTTTAAATGGTAATATTTCATATTCTGGTATTACAGCAGAAAAGCCCGAATTTAAATTCTATACCGAAAATGAAACACTACTTTTTAATTGCAAAACAATGAAGCTAGGATTAGCTGAAAATGTAAATATGAGAAACATGGTTTTGCAAGGTTTTACTAAAAATAATCTTGGCGAAATAGGCTTTAAATGGGATAATCCAGATACAGTTATTTATAAGGGTGACGTAAGCCTTAATTTTAAATTATTAAAAACCGAAGGAAATAAAATGCCTTCTTTATTTGTAGAGTCTAATCCTTCGATGATAGTTTTTTCTAATGTCGATTGGTATATTAATGATGCAAAAGTTGAAGTTTTTGATTCTTTAATAAGCTTAAAACAACTTACAATAAATCATGAGTCGCAATATGTTTTTGCAAATGGTAACATAAGTAAAAATCCTTCCGATACATTATTGGTTATACTTAATCAGATAGATCTTGCAAATGCAAATTTATTTTTAAATAAGTCTGGAATTGATCTAAATGGAATGATTAGTGGTGAATCTCATTTGTCAGGTTTATTGGGTAAATCAAAAATTTTTGCAAACGTTAATGTAGAAAATTTAAAAGTTAACAACGAAGATTTAGGAAATGCAATAATAAACAGTGAATGGGATGATTTATCAGATAATATTAAAATATCCGGTAACACTAAACGTGGAAATATAAAAACCGTAGATTTTGATGGCAAATATTTTACCGATGGCAGAATTGATTTTCATGTTGCTTTAGATAAACTCAGGTTGGGTATTGCAGAGCCTTATATTCGCGATATAATATGCGATTTGCGTGGTATTGCAAGTGGCGACCTAACAATAGGTGGAACTGTTTCAAAGCCCATAATAAATGGATTAATGCATTTGCAGAAAGCTTCTTTTATGGTTACGTATTTACAAACCCGATATAATTTAACAACTGATGTTACGGTTACTCCAAAATCTTTTGATTTTAAAAATGTAGATATTTTTGATGCAGATGCTAATAAAGCAGTTTTAACAGGAAGTATTAAGCATAATAATTTTAGTGACATAAATTTTGATTTGAGTATGGTTACAGATAAATTTATGTTGTTAAATACTACCGAAAAAGATAATGATTTGTTTTATGGAAAAGCTTATGCCACCAGTGTAATTGATATTACAGGCAGCCCAGAAAATTTATCAATAGATGTTACTGCAAAAACTGAAAAAAACACTAAAATATTTATTCCTCTTTCATCAGGTTCAGAGGTGTCGGAAATTAATTTTATAAGATTTACTAATTCCGAAAAAGATTCCTTAACAATAAATTCAGAACAAAAGATAGATATTTCGGGCATAAAAATGAATTTCGATGTTCAGGCGACTCCTGATGCCGAAGTTCAAATTATTTTTGATTCAAAAATGGGCGACGTCATTAAAGGTAAAGGAAATGGAAATTTAAGATTAGAAATTACTCCTACTGGTGATTTTAATATGTTTGGCGATTACACAATTGAGAGTGGCGATTATCTGTTTACATTGCAAAATGTTATTAATAAAAAATTTACTGTCGAAAAAGGAGGAACAATTAGTTGGAATGGTAATCCATATATGGCAACACTTGACATAACGGCAGCATATAAAGTAAAAGCAAGTTTATATGATTTAATGTTGGATTCTACTTACAAACAAAGGGTTCCTGTTGAATGTGTTTTAAACTTAAGAAATAATTTGATGAAGCCAGATTTCCTTTTTAGTATTAAATTACCAGAAGGAGACAGTAAGCCAAATAATGTAATAAGTAGTTTATCAAATGAGGATATAAATAAACAAATTATTTCTCTATTAGTATTAAGTAGATTTGTTACACCTGAAAGTTTCAGAGGTGGTCAACAAAGCGCAGAAGCTAGAAGCGGAAATGTAGTTGGGATGAATTCTTCCGAATTGTTATCAAATCAGCTTAGTCAATGGCTATCACAAATTTCAAAAGACTTTGATATAGGTGTAAATTATCGCCCGGGCGATGAACTAACGCATGATGAGGTTGAACTTGCTTTGAGTACTCAGATTTTTAACGATAGAGTAACTTTAAATGGAAATGTTGGTGTAGGAGGAAATCAAGCAACTCAATCAAGTAATTTTGTTGGCGACTTTGAAGTAGATGTGAAGATTAATAAATCAGGCAAACTTATGGTTAAAGGATTTAATCGTTCAAATACCGATATTGTTAATGATACTAATCCTTACACACAAGGTATGGGTCTTTTTTATAAAGAAGACTTTGATTCTTTTGGAGAACTACTTCGTCGCTATTGGAAATCAGTTTTTACAAGAAAACGCGAGGAAGAAAACAAATCTGTAATTAAAAATTAATCTCTTAATATACAGCGCAGTAACTTACATTGCCATCAACAAATCATTGTTGATAAATAATAAACTTAGTAATTATAACGTTATCGCAAGGTACCTACCTTAGCATTAAATAAAACTGATTATATGATATTATTGCAAATTACTACAGGAGCTGGCGTAGCTCAAGATACGGTTGTTAATACAGTATCGCAAATTACTACTGCAACAACAACAGCTCCACCAGTTGTTGATTCATTATCACTTCTAGATTTAGTTATGAAAGGTGGATGGATAATGCTTCCTATTTTTATTCTTTCTTTTTTGGCAGTTTTTATATTTATTGAAAGACTTGTAGCAATTATTAAAGCGCGTAAAGAAGATAATAACTTTATGAGTAAAATTAAAGAGTACATTCTTGATATGAAAATTGACAATGCAAAAACCCTTTGTCAGGCAACAAATACTCCTGTTTCTAGAATGATAGAAAAAGGAATAGCAAGAATTGGAAAACCAATTCCAGAAATTGAAAGAAGTATGGAATCAGTTGGAAAATTTGAGATTTCTAAATTAGAAAGAAATTTAAAAATTTTAGGTATTGTTGCGGGAATTGCACCAATGCTTGGATTTATAGGAACAATTATGGGGGTAATTAAAATTTTCTATAATATTTCACTTGCCGATAACATAAGTATTGGATTAATCTCTGGTGGTCTTTATGAAAAAATGATAACCAGTGCATCTGGACTAATAGTTGGTGTTATTGCTTATGTTGGATATCATTATCTAAATCTTTTATTAGATAAAGTTATTTTTAAAATGGAAGATCATGCAATAGAGTTTATAGATATTTTACAAAAAGAAGTATAATATGAATCTTAGAGACAGACGTACAGGTACTACTGCCGAGGTTTACACCGGTTCGCTGAACGATATTATGTTTTTTCTTTTATTGTTCTTTTTAATTATTTCAACTCTTGTAAACCCATCTGTAATAAAACTTCTTTTACCAAAAGCTACTGCTTCAACTACTGTTAGCAAAATGCAAATAACATTGTCTGTAGATAAAAATAAACTATATTATTTAAATAATGTTCAAGTACCTCTAGCCAATTTAGAGGCAGAAATAAGAAAAGCAACTGCAAATCTCGAAGCTCCTACAATTATTCTTCGTTTTGATAGCAGTCTTTCTGTTCAGGATTTAGTTGATGTTTTACAAATTGGAACTAAGATTCAGATAAAAATGGTTTTGGCAACAAAGCAAATTAAATATTAGTACATGGCAAACGAAAAGCAACATACTAATGTGTGGTTTCCTGTAGTAATGACTTTTGTTACACATGGCTTATTATTACTGTTGTTATTGTTTTATATAATTAAAACGCCACTGCCTCCATATCCTGCTGGTGGTGGGCCGGGAATGGAAGTTAACTTAGGTTTTTCTGAAGATGGTATGGGGGATATTCAGCCTGAAGTTTATAATTCAGATCCAAATCCATATAATAATCAGCAACAAAATTCACAAGATGTTCAATCTAGTAATGATAATGTAGTTACTCAGGATTACGAAGATGCTGCTTCAATAAAAAGTAATCCTAAAGATAAAAATAAGGTTGTTAATAATAGTACAACTACTCAACCACAGATAAACGAACCAAAAGTTAATCCTTTAGCTTTATTTACTGCAAATTCTGGTGGTAGCGAAGGAGAAACAGGCAAACCTGGCGATCAGGGAAATCCTAATGGCGATCCAAATGCAAAAAATCATTATGGTGAGCCAGGTGGCGGAAATAGGCCCGGAACTGGAGGGAATTTTTATAATCTTGGAAATAGGAAAATGGTTGGAACTTTACCAAAACCAAACTATCCTGGTAACGAACAAGGAAAAGTAGTAGTAGAAATATTTGTTGATAGGAGTGGTGTTGTAACAAAAGCTACTGCAGGTGTAAAAGGATCTACTTTGTTGTCGAAAAATTACCTTGATGCTGCGTATAGTGCTGCTTTTAAAGCTAAGTTTGACCCAAATCCTGACGCTACCGAATTGCAAAGAGGTACAATTACATATAATTTCATGTTTCAGTAAATAATCATTGTAGATTGTTACTGTTCTTTATTCCCAAGTGTATCGTAAAAAACTTTCTTGTAGGTATCGCCAATTGGGATTAATTTGTCAGAAATTTTTATTCTGTTTCGTTCAATAAATTCAATTTTATCTATTGCAACCATATATGATTTGTGCACCCTTATAAAATTTGAAGCAGGAAGCATTTCTTCCATATGTTTAAAGCTTTGTAATGTGATAACACGACCGGAAATCATTTTAATTATTAAGTATTCCTTTAATCCTTCAATGTAAAGTATGTCTTTAAAGTCAACCCTTTGCATCCGATATTCGGTTTTAACAAAAATGTAATTTTTTTCATCCGAAGTAATAGTTTGAACTGGAGCAATTCCCTGTTGCCTCTTTTCATTCATTAAATCATAAATTTTTTCTGCTGATTTAAAGAATCGTTCAAAAGAAATTGGCTTTAATAAGTAGTCTGTTACATCTAAATCGAATGCTTGAATGGCATATTGATCATATGCAGTTGTTAATATAACAAATGGTTTGTTTTTAATAACTTTAAGCATTTGAATGCCAGTAAATCCTTCCATCTCAATATCAAGAAAAATCAAATCTATATCGTTTTCTTTTAGAAATTCAATAGCATTTATTCCATTATCGAAAGTATGAATAAGCTCTAAAAATGGTACTCTCGAAATATATTCTTCCATTTGTGCTAAAGCAGGTGGTTCATCGTCAATCGCTATACATCTGATTTTCATAATCTTTAATTGTTAATTTTGCAACAAAAAGTTCTCCTTCAGTAAAACTTTCCAAGTTATAATTTTTGCCATACAATAAATCTAATCTTCTTTTAATATTTTTTAATCCAAAACCACCTTGCTCTTGTTTTATGTCAGCTGCTGGAAGAAGAAAGTTTTTGCATGTAAATTCTAACAAATTGCCTTTTAAGCAAAGTTGTATTATGATTCCTGGACTTTCAATATTTTTTTTGCCATGTTTAAATGCATTTTCAATAAATGGAACAAGTAATAAAGGAGGAATAGTCATTCCTTCAGTAATTCCTTTTATTTCAAACTCTACAAATTCGGGATCTTTTAACCTTAGTTTTTGTAAATCTATATAATTTCTGATATATGCAATTTCTTTATCCAGTAATACTTTATTTACATCAGCATCATAAAGCATGTACCGCATAATCTCGGAAAGCTTTATAATTCCAGAAGAAGTTACTTCAGGGTCGCGGTTTACAAATGAATTAATATTGTTTAATGTATTGAACAAAAAATGCGGGTTTATTTGTGAACGTAATAATGCAAGCTCCCCTGTAATATTTTGTTTTTCCAATTCCTTTTGTTTTTGATTACTGTCAAACCAGTCAATTGTAAAACGAAACATAGTACCCCAAAGAGCATATAAAAAATGAATTGAAAAGGAAGATGCGTACCATCTTATTGCAGAGATTGGTTTTTCTGGAGGTGGAATAATACTATACAAAAGTTTAGGGTAAAAAGACATTATTATTGTTGTGTAAAGTGTTACAATTAAAAAGAACACAACCATAAATAGGCCAATTTTTTTTCTTGAGAGAGTTTTTGGTGCAACCCATAAATAAAAAATATAAAAAATAATTGCCATCATAGGGTTAAGAAAAGCTTCATCAATTAATGCCCTATGAACTTTAACAGGGTCTTCAAATGTGATTACAGGAAAAAGTCCAACTGTAATTACAATAAACCAAAATACTAAATGAGAAATAATGACAATATTTTTTTTCATCCCTAATAAAATTTATACTAAATAAATATATTTAATAGTAATAAACAAATGAAATATATGAAACCGTAATATTTATCAATAAACCAGATAATTTTTAACCCAAAATTTAATATGCTTTAATCTCTTTATTTTGATTTTTTTAATCATTTTTCAAAACTATAATTAAATTACATTACTTTTGTAGTTAGCAAATTAAGCAAATTCGAAATGAATAAGAATTTTGTTTTTATTTTCACATACTTGTTACTCTTATTTTCTTCTATAAAATTATATTCTCAAAACGCAGAAGGATATTCGGAAACTGGATTTAAAAAATTTGCAAATCAAGACTATATTGGTGCAATTCAGGATTATACTTCAGCCATTGAGTTAAGCCCTAAAAATGATAGTTATTATATAATTAGAGGATATTCAAATTTTAAGCTTAGTAGATTTAATGAATCTATTGAAGATTTTAATAAAGCAATAGAAATAAGTCCCAATTTCTATTCCTATTATTTAAATAGAGCTTATGTCAAGAAATATATAGGCGATAAGGAAGGGGCTTGTTTTGATTATAAAAAGTATATGGAAATTAGTGGTTTGTCTTCTAACGAAGAATTTAAGAAGTTTTGCGAAGAATTAAAAGAGGAACCAAAGATGAAATCTCCTTAAAGTAATTAACAGGGTCATTCTGAGGTTCTCGAAGAATGTGCAAGGGCGCGGGCATATCTTTCGAGTGCCTCAAGATGACAGGGTTTTGGGTATTTTATTAATTGTAATTCTGTGATAAAATTAAGAAAATTGAAAATTTTAATTAATTCAAAACAGTTTCTAAGTATTTTTTTTATCCATTTTAATTTTTGCCAGGCTCATCATATAAGTTTCATCAATTTGTTTTCTTAGATTTTCATAAGTTTCTAATGACACAGTTGATCTCTTACCATCTAAGAAATGTATTAACATTTTATGTTCTTTTTCATTTAATTTACCGTCTTCCATAAACTCGTCAAACATTTTTTTCAGATCTACAGAAGCAGTTTCAAGTTGATTTTTGTTTTCAAGGTATTTCAATTGTTCGCCTATTGTTAGCAAAAGAAAATTTGCTTCTGAAAAGTTTAATTTTTTAGCAATAATATACTTCTCAATATTTTCATGTACTAAAAGTAAAGTTCCTTTAGCTTCGTCAAAAGAAATTTCTTTGTCTTTATATTTATTTACAGGCTGAATGGCACTATTTAAAATATTTTTAATAAAAATCTTTTTCTTTCTAAAAGCATATATTCCTATAATTGCAGAAATAATAGCCAGCATAATAGTCATGCCAACATCATTAAGTACTCCAATATCTAAAAGAAATAAATAAAGAGAATATATTATATTCGAATGTTCCATTAAGCCATTATTTTTTATAGTGTAAAAAACAGGCTTAAAATCTTTTGAAGTAAATTGTTCTTTAGGGCTGAAAGCGTTAACATGTTCAATAAAAATGTTCATAGCCTTTTCTAATTGAACAGGCTTTTTAATCTTTTTCAGAGCACTCCATTGCCCTAAAACATAAGAAGGAGCATATTTTTCTTCAATTATTTGATTTGCTTTTGCGAAAAAATATAAAACCTTCTGTATACTATCCTTGTATGCCTTATCTAATATGCTGTTTTTGAATTTCTCAATAATTTCTTTTTTGTTTTTATCATTAAGATCTGAGGATTTTTTTATTTTTTTAATGGTATCTTCTCTGAATCCTAAAAAAAGTTCTACATAATCAGAACCAATAAAATATGGGTTATCGTTAGTTAGTCTTCTAAAGTGTTCTGCATTTAATTCAACTGTACTTCCAACACCCTTATGTGTAATGCTCAGTAAAAACAAATTTGAAGGAATTTTAATGTCGTCAGTATATCCATCAATAGGGTTTTCATATTCAGGATTATCCATTTCGCTCCATAAAGCAGAACCAAATAAAGTAGAAGGATAAATTTTATCAATATCATCAATAATAAAAACATAGTTATGTAAAGTGTCTTTATAACATTTGTCAAATAATTCTAATAACTTTCCTTTAATAAATTTTTTATCTTCGTAATATCCAATGTATAATTTGTTGTATTCTACTGACATTTGTTCAACACATCTAAGATATAAAATTCTATCTTTTTCTACAGCAAATAAATTGGCTACTCTATCGCTTAAAGTGGAGTTTCCGGAACCTGATACTCCAGAAAGAATAACTCGTTTGTTTTTACTGAAATTATTTAGAAAAGCTAAAAATTTATTATATTCAATTGTAGGTAGAAATGGATTGTCAAGAATATCAATAGCATGAATTTCTTTTTCCTTATATGTTTTGTCTTTTTGAATGGAATAGAAAATACTATCAAGCTCAACAGTTTTTTCATCAAGTGTTTGATGTTTTTCAATTAAAGTATTGCCTATTTCACTCCACAAAGGATCAACTTTATCTTGAATTCCGAAAAATATAACAAATAACAAAATTGATATGCCAAGAAATATCCCGATAATTTGAATGCCATTTATGAATACTTTTTTTATGCTTTTATTCACAATAAATTTATTAAGTTACTAAGATATATAAAAAATGCGAATCAAGAGTTGAAAATAAAATTAGAAATACTGTTACAAGTATGCGAAAGGTGATACGAAATACAAGATTTTTTAATATACCAAACAAGGTTCTATTTAATTTGTTTTATGTTACAAATTATGTGGATATAAAGCTCCTTGCAGTGATTTTAATTTATTGTGATGTTTTAAATTATTCAGAGTGAAATAAATGCTTTAATGAGAATTTTGTAAAAGTGTTGGGTATTATTTAAATGCAAAATGTCGAGTATTTTATATAATTGCAGTTAGATGTATGATTTTTAGTGAAATAAATATTGTTTTATTCTTTTTATAGATAATAGTTGTACCAAAACTACAATTTGTGGTAATACTTAATTGTTGTACCAAGCAATTCTGAATTAGTATTATTTCTAATTTCTAATTCAGAAGATGTTAAAGTATAAATATATGCCGAAAAAGGTACTTGTAAATAATCTTTACCACTTCCTAAGTAATTAATTTTTACAACCCAGGCGCCATCAGTAAAAGTGCCGTTAGCATTAATTTTTAAATCAAACCACCTTTGCTCAATAGTAATACCATCTTTATCATATGATGTACTAAGAAATTGGTAGTAATAGTAGGAAGCAGAATTATTCTGAGTACTTAAAAGATTACCGTTATTATAGGTTTCAATAGTGCCATTTGCATATTGAATTGTAGCCAACATGCCATTTGTAGCATTATATGTTTCGGTTTTATCCCAACTCCATTGACCAATAAGTGCCGATTCAGTTGCATTCATTGTGATTGTAAAAGGAGTGGGTATTGGTTTGTCCTCATTTTTTTTACAGCTTAAAGTCAAAATTAATCCAAACACAAAAAAAATGTTTACTAGTCTGCTCATGTCTCAATTGTTATTTGATTAATGTTCAGACAAAGATATTAATAATGAAATAAGTTAGTATTTGAAATATTAACAATTTATCAAACGTAATATGTCAAATTAGTATTTTTTTAAAATTTAAAGCTATTTTTGAGTTAGATAAAACAAAAAAAACCTTGCAATGTCTTCATAGCAAGGTTTTTAACCAGCTCCACAGCTTGGGCTTGAACCAAGGACCCCCTGATTAACAGTCCTACTTAAATGGTTTTTGTTTTTCATCAAATAAAAAAGCAGCAAAATAAATTTTGCTGCTCGTAATTTGAACAATGTGGATTCAGTTATTCTTCACCCTGTTTTTTAAAACCTATCATCTTTCTTGGTTTGGGTTTCTCATGCTTTTCTATTAGTTCATCAAGATAACTAAAAACAAGTTCTATATTTTTATCGTGATTAACAAGTTTCTTTTTAATTGCTTCTACTTCAAGCCGTAAGCTAAGATTTTCAACTAACATCTCACGTATCTTTGTAAAAATTCGCATTATCTGGATGTTAACTTGTATAGCTCTGTCGCTATTTAATACGCCCGATAACATAGCAACACCT
The DNA here is from genome assembly GCA_903872185.1 of uncultured Bacteroidota bacterium. Lineage (GTDB taxonomy): Bacteria > Bacteroidota > Bacteroidia > Bacteroidales > GWA2-32-17 > GWA2-32-17. The sequence goes on from CAIQJL010000098.1 coordinate 16,286, forward strand.
TGTTCCGTAAAGGCATATGGCAAATTCCTAGTACCTCCCCAACTTGATGTTCCAAATTGGAATAGCAAATTTTCGAATTCCTGCTTGGTCAATTGGAACATAAAATCATCAGGAAACCGCTTTATATTTCTTTTTACAGCTTTATTTAAATTTCCTGTTGTTACACCATATAGAACGGCTAAATCTTTATCCAACATTATTTTCTTTTCCCTGATCAGATAGATTTTACTACTAATTATTTCGTCTGGAATTGAGGGTAAGTTATTCTTGGTCATTTTATATTTAATTTACTTTTACAAAAGTAAAAATATTAATTAGGTGTCACAAATTGTGATACCAGGAATATCATTAAATTTAGCACTAAATTATCAAATCTAATAAAAAAGTTATAAAATGACTTGTGGTGCAAATTTTGGTGCAAATGAAAAAGCCGGTCTTGCGAACCGGCTTCTAACTTTCTGATTTTCTTGCTCCCCAGCTTGGACTTGAACCAAGGACCCCCTGATTAACAGTCATATTTTTTAACTATCTGTTTTCTTAGTTATCTTATCTATATTCTTTGTTTTGTGCAGAATATGATGAATTTGCCAAAATGATATTTTTTGATATTTCTTTGTTTTAATTAAAAATGTGTGTACTTTTGTGTGTACCTTTTTTACGTTATTATTTATACAATTAAAATGAGCACTTCAGCAACTACCGCAGTAATTTTAGAAAAAAGAAAACCACGTAAAGATGGATCATACCCTGTAAAACTAAGGATTACCTACCAAAGAGAACACCATTATTATACTTTAAAAAACAACATCGGAAAAAGTTTCTCGTTTACGGAATCAGATTTTGAAAAAATTAGCTGCTCAAGACCGCGTGAACCATATAAAGAAATATCTATTGCACTTAGTGAATTAGAAAAAGAAGCTAGAGATATTATAGAATCACTGCCATTATTTTCTTTTGAAATGTTTGAAAAAAAGTACTTTTCAGATAATAACTATGATGATGTTTTTTCAGCTCTTAAAAGCTCTGTTGATGATTTAAAAAAAGAAGGTCGTATAAGTACTGCTGTTGGTTTTGAATGTGCATTGAACTCTTTAAAAAAGTATACCGGAAAAAATATATTGCAATATGAAAGAGTTACACCATCTTTTTTAAATCAATATGAAAAATGGATGGCGGATAATAATAATAGTCCTACAACTACTGGAATATATTTAAGGAATTTACGAATAATTATTCGTAAAGCAATAAGAGATGGGATTACTAAAATTGAATATCCTTTTGGGGATGGAAAATACCAGATACCAAATGGTAGAAGTATAAAAAAAGCATTGACTCTTCATGAAGTTGGATTAATATTGAATTATGAAGGAAAAGATGGGTCAAACGAACAAAAATACCGTGATTATTGGCTTTTTAGTTATTTGTGTAATGGGATAAACGTAAAAGATTTGGCAAAATTAAAATATAAAAACATTGATGATGGTTTAATCGTTTTAATTCGTGAGAAAACAAAGTACGAAAGAAAAATTAATATGCGCCCAATTTCAATAGTTATCACACCTGTTATTGGACGAATTATTGACCGTTGGGGAAATAAACCAGCTTACCCCGATAATCACATATTTAATATTCTAGAGCATAATTTAACTCCAACCCAAGAGTATAAAAGGATACATCAGGCTACAAAAATGATCAATGAATATGTGAAAGAAATTGCAAAAAAAGTTGGAATTACACAAAACGTAACAACATATACAGCAAGACATAGTTTTGCAACCGTTTTAAAAAGGTCTGGAGCTTCAACTGAATTTATTAGTGAAAGTTTAGGACACTCTAATTTATATACAACTGAAAGCTACCTCGCAGATTTTGAAATAGACGAAAAACGCAAGTGGGCTGATGAATTGACGAAGTTTTAAGAAATAATTAATTGTAAACTTTAATAATATGGATTATAATAATATCAGAGAACTATTTGAAGAGCAAAATTCATTAATTGGTTATGATCTTGACAAAAAAGAATTATTAGATAATACCATAATAAAACCGCTTGAATTTGTTAATAAGTTGTCCAATAATAAACAACCTGAAATTATAATTGATAGAATACTTAATAGTTTTAAAAAAGAATTATTAA
>CAIQJL010000099.1 GCA_903872185.1 uncultured Bacteroidota bacterium
GGTTTTGATACAGGTAACTTTGGTGGAAAAGTATATATGATGTTACATTTCTAAAAAATCTTTTTAATATTTAAAAAGCCGCTTCTATTTTCGAAGCGGCTTTTTCTTTTATAATAAAACTATACTACCTTTATGGTAATAATTATTAAATATGAAAAATATATTTTTTGTTTTCGCTCTTGTAATTTGCACTCTACAGTTATTTAGTCAGATTACAGAAGAACAACTTCCTAATTATTCTACAGCAAAAGAAATAAGTGAATTGCCTTATTATATAAAGCCAGTTCCAAAGGGAATAATAAGTCCACCTGTTTCTGCAATTCGAAGTGCTGCAGAATGGGAAGAGATGCAGTCGGTTTTAATTTCATGGAAAACAGGATATGAATTATTCTTAAGTGAAATTATAAGATATGCTCGTGAAGAAGCAAAAGTTTATATTTATTGCAGCGACTCAAGTACTGTAAAAACATATCTTACCAATCATAGTATTAGTACTCAAAATACAGCATATATAAAAACATCAATGAATTCGGTTTGGATTCGTGATTACGGCCCAAATAATATTTATACAAATGATGTTGATTCTTTATATTTAGTTGACTGGGTATACAACAGAAACAGACCGTTAGATGATGCTTCGCCTTCATTATTTGCAACTATAGTTGGTTTGCCAATTTATCAATGTACTACTGCACCAACAGATTTAGTCGCAACCGGAGGGAATTTTATGAGTGATGGTTTTGGAACAGCGTTTTCAAGTTATCTTATTTTAGATGAAAATGCAACTGTTACAGCATATAATTCTACACCTAAAACTGAGGCAGATATTAATAACATAGCAAATGATTTTTTAGGAATAACAACCTATATTAAAATGGAAACTTTGCCATATGATGGTATTCACCATATTGATATGCATATGAAGTTGCTGGATGAAGAAACCTTGTTGGTTGGTCAATACCCTGCAGGTGTTTCTGACGGGCCTCAGATAGAAACGAATTTAAATTATATTCTAAATAATTATACTTCAGTTTTTGGAACACCGTACAAAATTGTTAGAATTCCTCAGCCACCCCAATCAAATGGATTATATCCAAGTAGTGGCGGAGATTATTTAACATATACTAACTCATTAATAATAAATAAAACAGTACTAGTTCCAACATATTACACACAATACGATACAACAGCTCTAAGGATTTATAAACAAGCCATGCCAGGTTATAGAGTTGTGGGAATAAATTCAAATAGTATAATACCTCAAAGTGGAACAATTCATTGTACTTCTCATGAAATTGGTGCACAAAATCCTTTACTTATATCCCATCAGGCTTTACCAAACACTGATAATATTTTAACAAATTATCAGGTAAATGCTACTATCATGCATAAGTCGGGGATTTCGTCTGCTTTAGTATATTACAGAACAGACACTACTCAGCCATATCTGTCGGTTCCAATGTCCTTAATAAATGCTACAACAAATACCTGGACCGGAGAAATTCCTGTTCAGATTTCTGGGACTTATGTTTATTATTATATTTTTGCACAAGCAATTTCTGGAAAAACTCAGGTACGTCCTATGCCAGCTCCATTAGGTTGGTGGCGTTTTAGAGTTTATAATCCTACAAATGTATATGAGTTAAATGCAACTAATTTTGGAGTAAATATTTATTCGTCTAATAATGAAAATTATAATATTGTTATTAGAAGCAGTTATGATTTAAATGCTAGAATTTCTATTTTAAGTATTGATGGGAAAAAAATTAGAGAAATATACTCAGGATTATGGACTAAGGGGACAAATGAAATAATTTTCGAAAAAAATAACATTGCTCAGGGATTATACTTTGTTAAAGTTGAAACTAACAGAGGAATTCAGGTTACTAAGTTTATTGTAAAATAAAAAAATGATTACATATTTAATTATTGCTACTGTATGCCTTGTTACAATTTCTGCATTCAGTAAACGTGAGGTTTATTTTAAGTTAATGTTTAATCCATATCAGGTTAAGAATTCAAATCACTGGTATAGGTTTATTTCCCATGCATTTGTGCATGCAGACTGGAGTCATCTAATGTTTAATATGCTTACGCTCTTTTTCTTTGGAGTATTTGTTGAATCAAAATTTGCTCAATATTTTGGTGAAAAAGCAACATTTTTATATATTTCTGAGTTCATTTTAGCTTCAATAATCTCTTCAATTCCATCTTTCTTAAAACATAAAGATAATTACAGCTATAATGCTGTTGGTGCATCTGGCGCAGTTTCTGCAATTCTTTTTACTTCAATACTTTTTAATCCTTTAAATAAAATTTACATTTTCTTTATACCAATTGGAATTCCTGCATTTATTTTTGGAATATTTTATCTGGTATATTCTGCATATATGTCGAAAAAAAATATTGATAACATTGGGCACGATGCTCACTTTTGGGGTGCTGTTTTTGGTTTTATTTTTCCGCTTTTAATTCCATTAAATGAACCATTGTTTTTTAAATTTGTTAATATTATTAAATTAAATTTTGGTTTGTGAGAAAAGTTATTTTTCTAGATAGGGATGGTGTGATAAATGAAAATTCTCATTACTATACTTATAAAGTTAATGACTTTATAATTAACAATGGAGTAATTGATTTTTTGAAAATTATGTCATTAAAAGGTTTTGAATTTATAGTGATAACAAATCAAAGTGGAATTTCAAAAGGAGTGTATACAAAAACAGATGTTGAAAACGTACATCAATATTTAAAAACCGAATTAAGTAAATCAGGTATTTCAATTCTCGAAATATATTATTGTACACACCATAATGATGTTGAAGCCTGTTTGTGCCGCAAACCAAATTCTCTTTTGATTGAAAAAGCAATTGCAAGATTTCAAATAGATATATCTAAATCATACTTTATTGGTGACCAGCAAAGAGATGTTGACACAGCAATTGCTGCCAGCATTATGCCATTACTCATTGAACCAAATTCTGATTTAACTAAAATTATTAATAAAATTGTTTAATATGGGACAAATCACTTTTGTTTGCATAAATGGTGAGTTTCTCCCTTCTGATAAACCTGTATTTTTCGGTAGTAATAGAGCTTTTAAATATGGTGATGGTTTATTCGAAACCATGCGAGCAATAGGTACGACTGTACCTTTCTTGAATCAGCATTTTGAGAGACTGAGAAAAAGTGCAGCTGTTTTGCAGATGGAATTACCTGAGAATTTTTCAGTATCATTTTTTCAAAAACAAATCTCACGTTTGCTAAATGCTAACAAATTGTTTAATGGAGCAAAAATCAGGTTAAGTTTGTACAGAAAAGATGGAGGAAATTATCAGCCTTTAAGTAATAAAGCTGATTATTATATTGAATGTTCACCTTTAGAATCTAAAAACTTTTCATTAAATGCTAAAGGATTAAAAATTGGCGTCTTTTCAGAATGGAAAAAACCTATTAATGAACTTAGTTCGATTAAATCTGCTAATGCATTATTTTATGTAAAATCTGCGATTTATTCCCGTTCTGAAAATCTTGACGAAAGTCTGTTGTTAAATGAGCACAATCAAATAATTGAATCAACATCTTCAAATTTATTTATTTTATCAAATAATAATTTAATCACTCCATCATTATCGGAAGGTTGCTTGCCTGGTATAATGCGTGAAATAATAATTCAATTAGCCCTAAATGAAAAGATTACAGTTTATGATGATGTTTGCATTAGCGAAAATGATATTCTAAATGCTGATGAAGTATTTTTAACAAATGCAGTAAGTGGGATTAAATGGGTAGTTGCTTTTCAAAATAGGCGTTATTTCTGTAAAACAGCTAAGAAGTTATCGGCAAATTTAGAACTTCTAGCAAATAGTTTAGTTTAATGTTATCATTAATTTATTGTCATATTTAAGACAGTGAATACATTGTTGAAATTTTAAAAAGAAATTTATTAACTTTGCGGTTTATTTACAATAACATGAAAGTATTTAATAGAAGATTTCTTGTTTTAATTTTAGTATTCGTAATTTTTGGATGGTCTTGTACCCGTCAGCAGAAGATGGTTTATTTGCAAGGTGCAGGAACAACTGATAGCACTTCTCAGTTTTTAAATAAAATGGCATTGTATAAAGTTCATGCAGGAGATGTGCTTGATATTAAAATTATAAGTTTAAATAAGGATATTACATTATTATTTAATATAGATAATGAGACTAATTTAAATAATTATAACAATGAAGCAGCTCTTTATTTTCGTGGTTATACAGTAAACGAGAAAGGAGTTATTATTATTCCAATGTTGGGTGAGGTAAGCGTTGTTGGATTATCGATTGAAGAAATTCAGACTATAGTGCAAAATAAGGTAAATGAAATGCTTAAAGAAGCACAGGTACTTGTTAGGTTTGGTGGGTTTAAATTTACAGTTATTGGTGAAGTAAACAGGCCTGGAATGTTTTATGTTTATAATAACCGTTTAACACTTTTAGAGGCATTAGGCCAAGCAGGTAATATGACTGATGTAGGAAATAGGGAGAATGTTTTAATTGTTAGACCGACAAAAGATGGCACTACAACTTTTAGGATTAATTTATTGGATAAAGAGATTTTGCAAAATCCAAATTACTTTCTAACTCCAAACGATGTTGTATATGTAGAACCTTTAAAATTAAAAAACTGGAGATTAAATGCAGCAAATATCTCAATAATTCTTTCGTCAATTACAACTGCTATTCTCGTTCTTAATTTTATTAATATCAGGCTTTAATGGATGCAAACATAAATAATATTCAAACTCAGCAAAACGAATCCATTGATATAAAGAAATTTATATTCAAAATTTTAGCTAATTGGTATTGGTTTGCATTTTCTGTATTTGTAACAATCAGTGTTGCATATTTTATTAACAGATATTCTGATCCCATTTTTAGCCAAAAAGCATTAGTTTTAGTTGCAGATAAAGATAATTCAATCTCTGGTGGTATTGAGGGGATACTTGAGCAGCAAGGTATTTTAAAAACAGGACGAAAGAAAGTTGTCGAGAATGAAATAGCTGTTCTGAATTCATATAGAATGACTTATAAGACCATAAGTAATTTGCCCGAATTCGCTATTTCATATTTTGGAAAGGGTAGAATTAGAACAGTTGAGTTTTATAAATCTTGTCCTTTCGAAGTTATTCTTGATACTAACAGAACAAATAATAAAAATCAGCAGGTAAATATAAAGCTTATATCCCAAACTGAATATCTTCTTGAAACTGAAGCTAATATTCCAATAAAAAAGAAGCTAAAATATGGAGAGTGGTACTCTGATAGTAGTTTTACATTTTGTTTGAAATTAAATATGCCATATGATAAGAACAATCCTACTTTTAACTATCCATACTTTTTTATTTTAAATGATAAACATCAACTTACTAATGAATATAAAGGTAAATTAAGTTTAACTACTACTGATAAAAAGTCAACTATTATTGAACTTTCTACTCAAGGATTAGTTCCTCAAAAAGAAGCAGATTTTTTAAATAAACTTTTAGAGGTATATATTAATTCTGGTTTAGAAGAAAAAAATCAAATTGCGTTAAATACAATTTCTTTTATTGATAATCAGCTCAATGATATTACTGATTCATTACAAATTAATGAAGATAGATTACAGAATTTCAGAGAAAATAATAGACTTATTGATATAAGTAAAGAAGGAAGCATATTATATGAGAAGGTAGAAAGAGTTCAGTCTGAAAAAGCAATGTTAACTATAAAGTCAAAATACTTTGATTATCTAAAAAAATATCTCGACGATAAAAAAGATTTTACCGATTTAATGGCACCGTCAATTGTTGGAATTGATGATCCTATGCTTATAAAATTAATAACTGATTTAGGTGAGTTAAGCAAGCAAAAAAACAACTACGATTATGCTTCAACTATTAAAAATCCAGCAACCGAAATGGTTAACAACCAAATTGAGAGTAATAGAAAAGCATTATTAGAGAATATCAGAAATCTTATTCAATCAAATATTATTTCAATAAATGAAGTAGATAA
>CAIQJL010000100.1 GCA_903872185.1 uncultured Bacteroidota bacterium
CAAATCCAACATGCCAACGTTACAAGCAACCGTTAAAAATTGCTCTAAATTATAGCTAATTATTAAAAAACACATGAAAACATTTTTATCATTAGTCATTATTTTATTAATTATTATTAGTTGTAAAAACAACATAAAGGAATTATATCCTTCTATTATAATTAAAAATGGGCTTGAATCGAAATATGATAGTGCAAAATGGTTGACATATATGCTAAATTGCCTTGACAAAAATGATTATTTAATAAATTGTGATTCAACTTTTATGGACACTGTTAGAAATCTTATTGCATTGGACAAAAAACAAGGTCTTCCTGACAGCACTCGTTGGTGGCTTAATTCAAATCTTGGTGAATTTAAGTGGGACAAATACGGAATGTTTAAAAAATTTAAAGTAAATGTATGTGATGTTGTAGAAGCTGATTTTGAAATGCCAGATTGGCAAAAAAATGGAAATCTAAAAAAGGGAGATACAGTAATATTAAGTTTCTTTTATGACATTGATAAGAAAAGTTATATTAAACCATATGGAGAAATGTATCATACATTTACTTTTATTAATAACAAAGTTGTTTCTATAGAAATAGATGATGGTATTTTAATGACTGTTCCTGAAAATTATTTTAATGGAATGGAAGAAAAATTTAAAGAATACATTATTAGAAAAAACCCAGAAAGAATAAATCACTGGTTATATGAGAAGTGTGAAAAAAAGGGATTTTTTAAAAAATAACATATTTGGCGGGCTGGCATGTGCAATTTGACAATGCTAACAAATAATAAAATATTTAACGGTTTGACACAGCCTACAAGAAAATGCCCACCAAATCCAACATGCAAACGTTTACAGCAATAATATGACACATCTAAAGTCAACCATAATGAAAAATTTTTTGATAATAATATTGATTGTTTTTTGCTCATGTAATAGTGATAATAAAAAAAGTTATGATTTAATGTGCATTGATGGGAAAATGAATTTTTCCGATTACGAACAAGGCACAGATACTATTATTCCAGAAAAATTTATAAAATTTGACAGTTTGAAAATAATTGTTGATACTATTTATAAAGCTAATAATTATATTTCATTAGGTGAAGAGTATGCAAGACAAGAATCTATCAAGCCAGATTCTTCACATTTTATATATGATTCATTATGGAATTTCCTATCTAAAAAACAAAAAATAGAAAAAATTAATCAAGTTAAAAATGATTGGAAAGATGAGATTAACATTAGACATAAAGAATATAATGATGGGAAGCAAATAGCCTGGATACTCAATAATACAAACGATACAGTAAAATTACAAAATCAAACTTTTCGATTCATCTGCATTTTAGAAGCTAAAAACATACAAGAAGAATGGAAACCAATTCAATACATGAAACGCCCATTTGATAATTTTTGTAGTAGTTACACGATAATTCTTCCATTAAGAGCTAATTTTTTCAAATTTGAGATTCCTAAAAATGGTGATTATAGAACAAAGCTACGCTTTAAAATATTAGGTGAAAAACGATTTTATTATTCAAATGAGTTCGAAGGAAACATAGAATACTGTATGTTCTATGAAAATAAATTTAATAAAAAGAGACCTGAATATAAATTGGATAAATTTATAGATTTTGTATATAAACCAAGATAATTAATGCTGCTAATATGAATAATACAAATTTGGTGTTGCAACTTGACAAATACTTTTATAATAATATCTCTATAGGTTTAACTGAACAAAAAATGAGAAAAATAACGGCAGCTTGTAACACACGTTTGGTAAAAACTGGGCAGTTATGGGCAACTTGACAATTTTAACAAATTGTAAACTTTTTAGCGGTTTGACACTGACTGCGGCTAAATGCCCAGCTTTTCCAAGCGCCAACCGTTAGGCACTATTATATGAAAAGAAAACTACTAATTTTAGCATTCCTTTTTGGACTTTTGGGAAATACTTTTGCTCAAAAAGAACTTAATAACCAAATTAATGTTTATTGTTCTTACCCATTCCAGTTAACGCAGCATAATTCAATAGACAAATGGAGAAGTAATGGACAATATCATCTTGGGTTTTCGAAAAAAGTATTTAAAAAATTCTATCTTGGACTTGAAAGTGGAATAGGAATATATGATATTATTTATAAACCTGAAATAAGAAACGATTATAAAGAAAATAATCCTGACATGATATTCTGTGATTTAAAAGTGGTTTTTAATTATTTAATAAATATTCATGAAAAATATTCTGTTGTACCTTCTTTTAATATAGGAGTATCAAGAATATTTATGCAAAAAGGTCTTCATTCTTTTGCATCGATTGCTTACAGAAAATGTGCAGCCGTTGGACTTGACTTTAAACGAAAAATATTTGACAAATTTGACATTGGATTCCATGTTAGGTATCAAATGGTTTTTCATGACTTTACTATTTATACTGATTATTGGCATTTTCCAGCTAATATAACTAACAATGGGGACAAGTACTTTAAAAATATCGAAACAGGAATTTATATAGGATACAAATTCTAAGAAAAACAATAACAGTGCCTAACACACGCTTGGTAAAACCTGGGCGGGCGGTGGCAACTTGACAAAATTAACAAAGTACAAACCTCCCCGCTCTTTGACAAAATCTGCGGCTAAACGCCCAGATTTTCCAAGCGCAACTCGTTAGGTTTAAGTTTTACAAAAATGCAGCAAAAGGAAATAGTTTTAGGGTATTGCTCAGTTCTGTTGAGAGATTTGTTATGAGGAAAAAAAGAGAAAACAGTATGCAGGAAAATCGTAGATTTTGTCTTCAAGTCTTTAGCGGTGATACCGTGGAAAACGTGTTTTATGACGTAGCAACGTCCAAAAGACTTGGCAAAGGTACAGGAAATTTTTGACAAATCCAAATTTACAGTACCTGCTGCACAGACTGTTAAGCTTTTTTTTCCTTTTGGGACAAGGGGTTCAGAACTTAAAAAAAATTATTAACAGGTTAAATTTTTTAGCAATACACGTGACTGAACTACAGTTATTATTAAGTATAAAACCCATAATTCAGACACTTAAACTATATACCTTGACTGACATAGGAATTTTTATAAAACCTACGGTGGAAATTACTTTCCTAAAAAAAATAAAAACCTAAACCTAACACCACCTACGGGTGCATGCGAGCCTAATCGGGCTCGCACGACACCGTAGCTTTGGTCATTAGCAGCAAGCAATGAAAAAAAGAATTCTACAATTAAATTTTACATCAATGACTAGATTAATTACAAAAGTTACTTTTTTGCTATCGTTGACAATAACTACTTTAATTTATTCTTGCCAAAACAAC
>CAIQJL010000101.1 GCA_903872185.1 uncultured Bacteroidota bacterium
ACTACATTTACTGATCAAAGCACAAATACTCCAACTTCATGGGCATGGACATTTGCTGGAGGAACTCCAGCTACTTCAACATTACAAAATCCAGTTGTAACTTTTGCATCTGCCGGAACCCATACAGTTGCCTTAACAGCAACTAATGCTGGTGGCCCAAATACTGCTACTATGACTAATTACATAACTGTTAATCCTGCGCTTGTGCCTTCTGTTATAATTGCTCCGAGTGCAACTACAGTTTGCCCTGGAACTTCAGTATTACTAACTGCAACTCCAACAAATGGTGGAACTCCAACTTATTCTTGGACAGTAGATGGAAATATTGTTGGAACAAATAATACATATTCAGCAATATTTACAAACGGACAAGCAGTTATTTGTACAATGACATCAAATGCAGCTTGCGCAAACCCTACCACAGCTATATCTTCTACTTTTAATACCGGAGTTTATACAGTTGCCCCAGTTACTATTACTGAAACAACAGGAACTTTAAGCTCAACCGCAACAACAGGCAATCAATGGCACGAACAATCTATTGGAATTATAGCATCTGCTACAGGCGCTACATATACTCCAACTGCAAATGGAAATTATTATACTATTGTTACAGACGTTAACGGTTGCACTTCAACATCAAATACTTTATCATATATATATAATGGTGTAAATGAAATTTCAGCAAACTCGGCAATTAAAGTATATCCAAATCCATCAATAGGAATTATAAATATTTCATTTGAAAATTCTGTTAATGAGAATTTATCTATTGAAGATTTTACAGGAAAAATAATATATAATGAAAATATAAATCAGAAAAATGGATCTGTAAAAACAATTGATTTAAGTAAATATTCAAATGGTGTTTATTTTATCAAAGTAAATAATCAGAAACATAAAATAGTACTTGTAAAATAAAAGAATTTTTAAAATTTCTAATTTTTAAATCTTAATAAATCAAACCTTTTAACTATGACAAAAACAATTTTCGTGATTTGTTGTCTATTGGGATGGGGGACAGCTCTCTTTGCCCAAAAAGGCACGGTTAGCGCTGGTGGAATTGGAACCGGAGCCGGAGGCTCGGTTACTTATACCATTGGTGAAACTAACTACATTACTGCTACTGGCGCAGGCCAGGTTACTCAAGGGCTTCAACAACCTTATGAAATTTTCACAATAGTTGCAACAGCAACTGAACTAAACGTTAACGTTTCTCTTTACCCAAATCCAACAACCGAAAATGTTGTTATAAGAGTTGAGGGAAGTAATGTTGAAAATTTAAGGTATGAGCTTTATGACATTGATGGTAGACTTATAGCTACAAGCAAAATGGAATCGAATGAAACCAGCATTTTCATGAGAGACCTAGCAAGTGCTACTTATTTTGTTAAAGTATTAAATAATAAAAATGAATCGAAAAATTTTAAAATAAACAAAAACTAATAAACAATGAAAAAAACAGTACGTAATTTAAGTATAGCTGCAACGCTATTTTTG
>CAIQJL010000102.1 GCA_903872185.1 uncultured Bacteroidota bacterium
ATAATACAATAAACAATTTACTATATATTTATAACATAGTAAAAAGTGTTTCAAAAATATAAACTTTATTTTTCTATCAATACTTTTTTCGAATAATTAATGCCATCTCCATTAATTTTTAAAAAATAAATACCAGCCTTAACCTCTTTGTTATCTAGTATTAACGAGTATTCGTTGCCAGAAAAAGTTTTTGATATAACAGTTTGCCCATAAATATTTATGAGTTTAATGTTATAATTATTTCCTATGCATGATTGTGGAAGGTTAATGTTAATTACATCTTTTGCTGGATTAGGATAAACAGAAATATTTGTATTGTTTTTGGTTGTTGAAATCTGGCTAGTTGCAAGTTGATGTTTCATGAAAAATTTCCAAATTTCTATAGTATATGAAATATCATTTGCTGGTGGGTAAAGCCATTGGTGGTCGGCACCGTTTGCTTTAAAATGTTCAACTACCGAATTTTGTTGTCCGTTAGCGTAAACATAATGATCTACAGTAAAACCATCGGCAACTAAATCAGGAAATGAAGTCATAGTTGGAGTAGTATTGCAAAGGTTGTTATCAACCCAGAAATTAATAAGTGAATCAACGTTTAATCCGTAAGAATTGGCTGTATAAGAAACAGTTCCATCTGCTGTGCCATGAAAATGAGCTATTGGAATGGCACGACCCGGATTGCATTGTGTTAAACCAATTCCAATAGTTCCAGCAACAGATGCAAAAGCCGCAATTCTAGTATTCGACTCGCATGCCATACGTTCGGTCATAAAACCTCCCATAGAAAAACCACAAATGTAAATGCGACTTTGATTAACAGAATAATTTGTAATAGCTGTATCAATCAAAGTGTTTAAAAATGCAACATCATTAATAGTTGAATTTGGAAAATACCCAGACATTCCTGCACCTGAGTTCCATGCAGTACCTGCAAAAGCATCGGTATATGCCTGAGGAACTATTACAATAATATTCGCGGTGTCAGCAATATAGTTCATTCCAATTCCGCTAAAATTAGTCATGTTATCACCTAATCCATGTAAGGTTAAAATTAAAGAAGCAGGATTTGCTGCATTATAACCTGCAGGTATATAAATTCTGTATTGTCTTACTTTTGTTTGAAAAGTAAATGTTTTATTAATCCATTGTGCTTTAGTTGTAACTGAAAGAATAATTGAAAAAGCTAAAACAAGTAAAATTTTTGTTTTCATAATCATGATTTTTTATTGATTAGTAAAAATATGAAATAGTTTGAAACTATTATTATAATATTAACCTTTTCTTTGTTTTTCTCATCTTTTTCTCATCTTAGTTTGCAATTAAGGTGAGTTATTATTCAATCAGAAACTTTGTTTGCAACTAAACTAAAAATATATTCTAATTAGATCTGTAACTTCGTACAATTCTAAATCCAATATTATTAGTTTTAGAATCTTTATCTAGAATAAAACGGTTATTAAAATCTAAATTATCTTTCCAAGAGCCTCCAAGCACTACATTAGAATTATTTAATTTCATATTAGAATTTGTGCTTGTCCATTCCGAAACATTATCAGAAAAATGCAATAATCCGTTTTTTCTTTTTATTCCAGATAAAGACTTTTGTAAAATTCTATCATTTGTTTTTGACTTTAACATTGGCATAGATGCAGCATAATACCATTCTTCTTCAACTGGCAAACGATAATCGTTTAATGTAGGATTTTTACCTTCTTGTTTTATTTTTTCAACTTCAGTTTTTGTTTTCCATATACAATACAGCATCGCACCTTTATTTGAAACACCAACAACTGGAAAATCATCAAATTCTTTATTAGTAAAATAGTTGTGGTATTTAATATCATCATTTTTAAAAACTGATGTATCAATTATATTTTTTGAAGCATCTGAATATCTGGTGCAAACATCATATTTTTTGCTTTTTATTTCTGCTTTACCTGCATTCTCACTTATTGCTTTATTGTAATCTATCCAGCACAAGCTATCATTTGGCTCAAGCAATAAAGAAGTTGTAAATTCTCTAAATTCTTTATTAGTAATTTCATTACTCATCCAAAATGGTGCAACAGATTCATTTAAAAATACAGTGTCATTTTTTACAATAATTGTTCTTTTATAATTACCCTGACCAATAAATGACATTCCTTTGGGCTGTGGTTCATACCAAACTTCCCTGTTATTTGTTTTTATGTTTTCCTTTTGAGCAAAAAGATTAATGCTAAAAAATAAACCTAAAATAGTAATAGTTAATAATTTCATAATAGTCTTATTAAAGTATATTTTATAAAAGTACAAAATAATATAAAATAAACTATCCTCTTTTCGTCAACGATTGTAACAAAGATGCTTTCTTTTACTGTGAAAAATGACATACTAACTACAGGTTTCAGTATTCTCTCAGAGTCTCTATTTACAGTGGTCTGTGACACACAGACCACCAGTTTTCAATCAGAGTCTCCTGAAAGGGACTCTGAGAAAAAAATTCCAGGTTTGAAATTAATTGGCCTGTGACCCACAGACCATGGTGTGTGAAATAAACAAAAAAAGTCGTTCCAACCGGAACGACTTTTTAATATTGTTAAGAAAAAGGTTAATCTTCTTCGCTTTCTTGTGCTTCGTATTCTTTAAGAAGTTTGTCTTGTAATTCTCCAGGAACCTGAGCATACTCGGCATATTTCATTGTGTAAATAGCACGACCGCTTGTAATAGAACTTAAAGAAGTTGAGTATTTATTCATTTCTGCCAAAGGAACTTTAGCTTTAATTACTTCAAAGCCTTTTTCGCTGCTCATACCTTGAACAATTGCACGACGGGTTTGTAAATCACTCATAACATCACCCATTTTCTCACTTGGTACCCATACTTCAACATCATAAACAGGTTCCATAATTCTTGGGCCAGCATTTTTAAAAGCTTCTCTAAATGCATTTCTACCAGCAAGACGGAATGAGATTTCGTTTGAATCAACTGGGTGCATCTTTCCGTCGTAAACAGCTACGCGGATATCACGAGCATAAGAACCAGTTAATGGACCTTCTTCCATTTTTTCCATTATACCTTTTAATATAGCTGGTAAGAAACGAGCTTCAATTGATCCTCCAACAATACAATTCAAGTATACTAATTTACCACCCCAAGCTAAATCATGCTCTTCTTTTCCTCTTACAGAAATATTAATTTCTTTTGTTCCAAATTTATATTTGGTTGGATTAGCCATTCCTTCAGTATAAGGTTCAACTACAATATGAACTTCGCCAAATTGTCCAGCACCACCTGATTGTTTTTTATGTCTGTAATCTGCCTGAGCTGGTTTAGTAATTGTTTCGCGATATGGAATTTTAGGAGATAAAAATTCTGTAGGAATTTTATAAATATTATCTAAATGCCATTTCATGATATTTAAATGATATTCGCCCTGACCGGAAATAATAATCTGTTTTAATTCTTTTGAATATTCAATCTGAATACTTGGATCTTCAACATGTAATCTGTTTAATGCTTCACCTAATTTCTCATCATCATTTTCGCTGGCGGCTTTAATTGCAGTGCGGAAGCGTGGCTCTGAAAAAGGAATAGGTTCAAATGTGAAATCATTATTTGAAGCAGATAAAGTTTGATTAAACTTTGTGTTTTTTAATTTAACTGTTGCTCCGATATCTCCGGCAACAATTTTTTCGATTTTATTTCTTGTTTTTCCAGCAACTGTTAAAAGTTGAGCTATTCTTTCTTTGCTTAATGAATTATTGTTTACTAAGTCAGTACTTTCACCTAATTCGCCTGACATTACTTTAAAATAGTTGATTTCACCAATATGTTGCTCAATAGAAGTTTTAAATACAAAAATAGAAATTGGTCCTTTTGAATCAATTTTAACTTCTTTTCCTTCCGTTGTTTTTGGAGCAGGAACATCTGTTGGTGCTGGACCACTCATTCCAATAAATTCCATTAATCTGCCAACACCCATATTCTTTTTAGCTGATGTGCAAAAAACTGGATATAGAGAACGATTTACGATTCCAAGTTTAATTCCACGAGCAATTTCTGTTTCGTCTAAAGTGCCTGTTTCGAAGAATTTTTCCATTAATGCTTCTTCGTTTTCAGCAGCTGTTTCAATTAATTTATTACGTAGTTCTTCTGCCTGATCCATATGTTCTGCCGGTATGTCAAGCAATTCTGCTTTTCCACCATCAGCACCATATTTCAACATTTTCATTTTTAACACGTCAATAATTGCATTAAAACCACTTCCGGTTACAACAGGAAATTGTACTAATGCTGCTTTATTACCAAAGAATGCTTTTATTCCTTCAGTAGTTTTCTCAATATTTGCTTTATCGTGATCGAGTTGGTTTATTACTATAATAAGAGGTTTCTCCATTTTCTCAACATAACGCATTTGTATTTGAGTACCAACTTCAATACTGTTTTGCGCATTTATTAATATTACAGCTGTGTCTGCAACTTTAAATGAAGAGAAAATAGCATTATTAAAATCGTCAAAGCCTGGAGTGTCTAAAATATTAATTTTTTTATCTAAATACTCTGTTTGAAGTAATGAAGAATAAATTGAACAACCATTATGATGTTCTATTTCGTAATAATCTGAAACAGTACTTTTATTACTTATATCGCCACGTCGGCTAATAATACCACCTTCAAATAGCATAGCTTCTCCAAGTGTGGTCTTTCCTGAAGAAGAATTACCAACAAATACAATATTCCTGATCTGCTCCGTTTGATAAACTTTCATTTTCTATTTAATTAAATTAATTGTTTTACGCGCATTACTTTTAAAAAGGATACAAACCTAATTTAATTTTAGAAAAAATACAAAAAACAGTGAAAATTAATTTTAAGGAATTTCTAATCAAAATATAATAGAATTACAGTTTCTAATCAATATATTATTAGAATATTAATATTATTTTTTTTCTAGTTAAATGAAACTTAATAAGGTCATTAAAACATATTTTATAACATGTAAAATGGAGATTGAGGTAAATGTTTACACTTTTGTAGATATTTTTTCTTTGTACATCGTTGTTTTAAATAAATATTGTTTTACCTTTGCAAACCATTTTGGAAAACTTTATTTAATTAAAAGTGAGTATTTATGCCGACTGTAGAGCAATTGGTTAGAAAAGGCCGAAAAAAAATCGTAGAAAAAAGTAAGTCAAGAGCACTTGATTCATGCCCGCAACGTCGTGGCGTTTGTACCCGTGTATACACAACAACACCTAAAAAGCCTAACTCTGCTATGCGCAAAGTGGCTAAAGTTCGTATTACAAACGGACAGGAAGTTATTGCTTATATACCAGGTGAAGGTCATAACTTACAAGAGCACTCAATAGTACTTATCCGTGGTGGTCGTGTAAAAGACTTACCAGGTGTACGTTATCATATTATTCGTGGAGCTTTAGATACAGCCGGAGTTGAAGGCCGTAAACAAAGAAGATCAAAATACGGAACAAAAAGACCAAAAGTTAAAAAATAATTATAAGACACAATGAGAAAGTCGAGACCAAAAAAACGCATCATTCTTCCCGATCCAAAATTTAATGATGTTCTGGTTACCAGATTTGTTAATGACCTTATGTATGAAGGCAAAAAAAGCGTTGCATTAGCAGCGTTTTATGAAGCTATGGAGGTTGTTGCTAAAAAAACAAAAGAATCCGGATTAGAACCATTAGAATATTGGAAGAGAGCATTAGAAAATATTACTCCTAACGTTGAAGTAAAAAGCCGTAGAGTTGGTGGAGCTACTTTTCAAGTACCTACCGAAATTCGTCAGGATCGTAAAGTTGCAATTAGCATTAAAAACTTGATAGAGTTTGCACGCAAACGCAGCGGAAGATCAATGAGCGAAAAACTAGCAGCAGAAATTGTTGCAGCTTATAATTCAGAAGGTGGAGCATTTAAAAGAAAAGAAGATACTCATAGAATGGCAGACGCTAATAAAGCTTTCTCGCATTTTAGATTTTAAAAGAAGTTCTTTGACTGTAGTGGATTAATGGCAAAAGATTTAAAATATACCAGAAACATTGGCATCATGGCTCACATTGATGCAGGTAAAACCACTACCACTGAGCGTATATTATATTATACCGGTATTAACCATAGAATGGGTGAAGTACATGAAGGTTCTGCAACTATGGACTGGATGGTACAAGAGCAGGAGAGAGGTATAACAATTACTTCTGCAGCTACAACAACCTTTTGGAAATACCTTGATGAAGATTACAAAATAAACATTATTGATACCCCTGGACACGTTGACTTTACCGTTGAAGTAGAGCGTTCTCTTCGTGTACTTGATGGTGCAGTTGCAGTTTTTTGTGCGGTTGGTGGTGTTGAACCTCAATCGGAAACTGTGTGGCGCCAAGCTACTAAATATCATGTTCCTCGTATTGCATTTGTAAATAAAATGGATAGACCGGGAGCTGATTTTTATAGCGTAATTACACAAATACAAAAGAAATTAAAAGCAAATCCAATTCCTGTTCAAATTCCAATTGGAAATGAAGATAGCTTTAAAGGTGTTATCGACCTTATTAATAATAAAGCAATCGTTTGGAATAACGAATCATTAGGTTCAACATATGAAACTCTTCCTGTTCCTGAAGATATGAACGAAATAGTAGAAGAGTGGAGAGAGTTTATGCTTGAAAAATTAGCTGAACATGATGATGTTATTTTAGAAAAATTCCTAAACGATAAAAGTTTAATTACTGCTGAAGAAATTTATAGCGCAGTTCGTAAGGCTACAATTAAAATGATGATTGTACCAATGTTTTGCGGAGCCGCTTTTAAAAATAAAGGAATTCAGTGTTTACTTGATGGTATTATTTCTTATTTGCCAAGTCCAATTGACATTGGAAGTGTAAATGGAATTGATCCTAAAACAGAAAAAGCAATTACTAGAAAACCTGAGAATGATGAGTCATTTTCAGCTTTAGCATTTAAAATTGCTACCGATTCTTATGTTGGTAGATTAACATATTTAAGAGTTTATTCTGGAGTTTTAAAAGTTGGTGCAATGATTTATAACGTTCGCACTGGAAAAAAAGAAAGACTTACCAGATTATTCCAAATGCATGCAAACAAACAAATACCAAAAGAAGAAATAGAAGCTGGTGATATTTGTGCTGCAGTGGGATTAAAAGAAGTAAAAACTGGAGATACTCTTTGTGATGATAATCATCCAATAGTTCTTGAGACTATGATTTTTCCTGAGCCAGTTATTGGAGTAGCTGTTGAACCAGTTAGTCAGGCAGATATTGATAAGCTAGTTATTTCTCTTCAGAAACTTTCTGATGAAGACCCTACATTTACTGTAAAAATTGATGAAAATACCGGACAAACTACAATTAACGGTATGGGTGAACTTCATTTGGAAATTTTAATTGACAGATTAAAAAGAGAACATAACGTTCAAATAAATCAAGGTGTTCCAATGGTAGCTTATAAAGAAACTTTAACTACCGAAACCGAACATCACGAAATATTTAAAAAACAAACAGGTGGAAAAGGCAAATTTGCCGAAATCACTGTTAAAATTGGCCCAGCTGATAAAGGTGTATCTGGATTACAATTTATTAACGAGCTTAAGGGAAATAATCTTCCAAAAGAATATATTTTAGCTGTAGAAAAAGGATTTAAAATGGCTATGAATAATGGCCCACTTGCAGGATATACTTTAGAGAATTTAAAAGTTGTATTAATTGATGCCTCTTTTCATCCTGTAGATTCTGATTCTGTTTCTTTTGAAATAGCAGCAAATTTATCTTATCGAAATGCTTCTATGAGTGCAAATCCAACACTTTTAGAACCAATAATGAATGTTGAAATAGTTACTCCAGAAGAATATATGGGCGATGTAATGAGCGATTTAAATCGTCGCCGCGGTCAGATTCTTGGAATGGATAACAAATTAGGAGCAAGAGTAGTAAAAGCTCAGGTTCCATTAGCTGAAGTTTTTGGATACGTAACAATTTTGCGTACTATCACTTCTGGCAGAGCTTCTTCTTCAATGGAGTTTTTTCAATATCAGAAAATGCCATTTGAATTAGCGGCAGAAATTATAAAACGAGTTACAGGAAAGCAAATTTTCATTAATCAATAATATGAGCCAAAGAATTAGAATAAAACTAAAATCTTATGATCACAACTTGGTTGACAAGTCAGCTGAGAAAATCGTAAAGACTGTTAAATCAACTGGCGCAGTTGTAAACGGACCAATACCTTTGCCAACACATAAAAGGGTATTTACTGTTTTAAAATCGCCTTTTGTAAACAAAAAATCTAGAGAACAATTTCAATTAAGTTCACACAAAAGATTATTGGATATTTATAGCTCAACATCCAAAACTATTGATGCGCTTATGAAATTAGAACTTCCTAGCGGAGTAGAAGTAGAAATTAAAGTGTAATTTATTAAATAATAATTAACAATGGCCGGACTAATAGGTAAAAAAATCGGAATGACTTCGATTTTCAGCGCCGAGGGAAAAAATATTCCATGCACTGTTTTACAAGTTGGTCCCTGTGTAGTAACACAGGTGAAAACCGTAGAAAAAGACGGTTACAATGCTATTCAAATAGCATTTGACGAAAGAAAAGAAAAGAATACCCCAAAACCATTAATTGGGCATTTCAAAAAAACTGGAACAACTCCAAAAAGAATTGTTCGAGAGTTTAAAGACTTTACTTTTGAAATAAAAGAAGGTGATGTTTTAACTGCAGATCTTTATAAAGAAGATAATTTTGTTGACGTTACTGGTATATCAAAAGGAAAAGGATTTCAGGGCGTAATTAAACGTCATGGATTTAGTGGTGTTGGTGGTACAACTCACGGACAACATAACAGATTAAGAGCTCCTGGTTCACTTGGTGCAAGTTCTTATCCATCACGCGTATTCAAAGGTATGCGCATGGGAGGTCATGCAGGCTCAGTAAAAGTAAAACAAATGAATCTAGAAATTGTAAAGCTTATAACTGATCAAAATATTTTAGTAGTTAAAGGCTCGGTTCCCGGGTCAAATGGATCATATATAATAGTTGAGAAGTAATGGAACTATCAGTAATAAATATATCTGGACAAGATTCTGGCCGTAAGGTAGCCCTTAATGATGCCATTTTCGGAATCGAACCGAACGATCATGCTATTTATTTAGATGTGAAACAATTTATGGCAAATAATCGCCAGGGTACTCACAAATCTAAACAACGCGCTGAAATTAGAGGAAGTTCGAAAAAAATTAAAAAACAAAAAGGTACTGGTGGCGCTCGCGCTGGAAACATTAAATCACCTACTATCGTTGGTGGTGGACGTGCTTTTGGTCCTATGCCTCGCGACTATAGTATTAAATTAAATAAAAAGGTAAAGCAATTAGCTAGAAAATCAGCATTGTCAACTAAAGCTAAAAATAATAATATTATTATTTTAGAAGACTTTGATTTTGAATTGCCTAAGACAAAGAATTTCGTTGATCTAAGAAAAAACTTAAAAATAGATGATAAAAAATCTTTAATAGTGTTAGCAGATCAAAAGAAAAACGTATATTTGTCATCTCGAAATTTAAAAGACTCTAAGGTCATAAGTATTTCAGAATTAACTACATATGAAATTGTTAAGGCTTCGGCTTTAGTTCTAGTAGAGAGTTCACTTGCGGTTTTAGAGAATAATATGCTTAAATAAAAATAGAGTAATGGATATCATTATCAGGCCAATAGTAACAGAAAAGATGAATCGTCAGGGCGATTCACTTGGCAAGTACGGATTTATGGTTTCAACGGTTGCAAATAAACTTCAAGTTAAAAATGCAATCGAAAAACTGTATAGCGTAAACGTAGCTTCTATAAATACTATAAGTTATAGTGGCAAAAGTAAAACCAGAAATACACGTTCCGGTTTATTACGAGGAAAAGCGAGTGCTTTTAAGAAAGCAATCGTTACATTGGCAAAAGGAGAAAAAATTGATTTTTACAGCAACATTTAATATACAATGGCCGTTAAAAAATTTAAACCTGTAACCCCGGGTCAGAGAAGAAAAGTAATAAGCTCATTTGAGGAAATTACTTTTGGTTCACCTGAGAAAACATTATTGTCACCAGTAAGAAATTCTGGCGGAAGAAATAATTCTGGTAAAATGACAATGCGTTATATTGGTGGTGGACACAAAAAGAAATATCGTGAGATTGATTTTTTACGTGAAAAAGACGGAATTCCTGCTACAGTTAAAACTGTAGAATATGATCCAAACCGTAGCGCACGTATTGCATTAGTTTATTATGCTGATGGTGAAAAAAGATATATTATTGCTCCAAACGGTATTAAAGTTGGTCAAGTAATTTTATCTGGAAAAGATGCAGCTCCTGAAATTGGAAATACTCTTTTTCTATCAGATATCCCTTTAGGAACAAACATTCATAATATCGAGCTTTATCCTAGTCAAGGTGCTGCTATAGCTAGAAGCGCTGGTTGTTATGCGTCATTAACTTCTCGTGAAGGTCGCCATGCAATTATTAAAATGCCTTCAGGTGAAACAAGAAAAATTCTTGTTACATGTAAAGCTACAGTTGGTATGACATCTAATCCTGATCATTTTCTAGAAGTATCTGGAAAAGCTGGTCGTTCACGTTGGTTAGGTCGCAGACCAAGAAACCGTGGAGTTGCAATGAATCCAGTAGATCACCCAATGGGTGGTGGTGAAGGTAAAGCTTCAGGAGGTCATCCTCGTTCACGTAAAGGTATTCCAGCTAAAGGTTACAAAACCCGTAAGCCAAAGAATGCTTCAAATAAGTTGATCATAGAACGTAGAAAAAAATAATTATTAAGTAAATCGTTATGAGCCGATCCATAAAAAAGGGACCATATATTCACTTCAAACTTGAGAGTAAGGTGACAAAAATGATTGCTTCTGGCAAACGTCAACCAATTAAAACTTGGTCAAGAGCATCAATGATTTCACCAGAATTCGTTGGAATGACAATAGCAGTACATAATGGAAATAAATTTATTCCTGTATATGTAACTGAGAATATGGTTGGACATAAATTAGGTGAGTTTTCACCTACCCGTACATATAGGGGTCATGCAGGTAGAAAATAATAAATAAAGAAAAAGAATATAATAATATGGGTGCCAGAAAAAGACTTAGTGCCGATAAGTTAAAAGAAGAAAAGAAGCAAATTTCATTTGCTCACCTTCATAACTGCCCAAGCTCACCGCGTAAAATGCGTTTGGTAGCAGACTTGGTTAGAGGAGTTGAAGTAAAGAAAGCTCTTGATTTGTTAAAATTTTCAGCTAAACAGCCTTCAAATACTTTAGAAAAACTTTTACTTTCTGCAATTGCAAATTGGCAGAGTAAAAACGAAGGAGTTCGTATCGAAGACAGCAATCTTTTTATAAAAGAAGTTTTTGTTGATTCAGCTGTAGCTTTAAAAAGACTTCGTCCTGCTCCACAAGGAAGAGCAAACAGAATTCGTAAAAGATCTAATCACGTTACGATTATATTAGGAACTAATATTAATGAAACTCAAAATCAAGAAGCTTAATGGGAAATAAAGTTAATCCAATTAGCAGTAGGCTAGGAATCATCAAAGGTTGGGATTCAAATTGGTTTGGTGGACGCAATTTTGGCGATAAACTTGTTGAAGATAACAGAATTAGGAAATATTTGAATGCCAGACTTGCAAAAGCCAGTGTTTCAAAAATTATTATAGAGCGTACTTTAAAACTTATAACTATTACTGTTAACACAGCTCGTCCTGGAATTATTATTGGAAAAGGCGGACAAGAAGTTGATAAGTTAAAAGAAGAACTCAAGAAAATTACAAGTAAAGAGGTTCAAATAAATATCTTCGAAATTAAAAGACCAGAACTTGACGCTATGCTTGTAGCTGCTAATGTTGCTCGTCAGATTGAAGGTAAAATTGCACATCGCCGCGCTGTTAAAATGGCAATTGCTTCTGCAATGAGAATGGGAGCAGAAGGAATTAAAGTTGGAATCGCAGGTAGAATTAACGGAGCTGAAATGGCTCGTAGCGAAACATATAAAGAAGGAAGAATACCTTTACATACTTTCCGCGCTGACATTGATTATGCTTTAGGTGAAGCATTAACAAAAGTTGGTAAAATTGGTGTAAAAGTATGGATTTGTAAAGGCGAAGTTTACGGTAAACGTGACCTTAGCCCAAATATTGAAGCTAAAACTTCAAAAGCAAAACCAAAAGGATTTGCAAAAAGAAGAAGAAATTAATAAATAATATTTTCAAGAAATGTTACAGCCGAAAAAAACCAAATTCAGAAGGCAGCAAAAAGGCCGCATGAAAGGAAATGCACAGCGTGGAAACCAGCTAGCATTTGGATCTTTTGGTATAAAAACCTTAGAGAAAGAATGGATTACTGGCCGTCAGATAGAAGCTGCTCGTCAGGCCGTTACACGTTATATGAAACGTGAAGGTCAAATTTGGATTAGAATATTTCCAGATAAACCTATAACTAAAAAACCTGCCGAAGTACGTATGGGTAAAGGAAAAGGAGCACCAGAAGGTTTTGTTGCACCTATTACTCCTGGTAGAATAATTATTGAAGTTGAAGGCGTTTCGTTAGAAATTGCTCGTGAAGCATGTCGTCTTGCAGCTCAAAAATTACCTGTAGCTACTAAGTTTATTATAAGAAGAGATTTTGTTGAAAACACTATTTAATAGCACACATGAAAACTGCAGAAGTAAAAGAATTATCTACAAAGGAACTTAAAGAGCGTATCGAAGACGAAAAAAGTATGCTCGTTAAAATGAAATTGAATCATCATATTTCACCTTTGGATAATCCATTAAAAATAAGAGGAACAAGAAGATTAGTAGCCACAATGGTTACAGAACTTCGTTCAAGAGAATTAAAAGAAAAAAATAAATAGCATCCAACTACATGGAAACGAGAAATTTTAGAAAAGAACGCGTTGGGGTTGTTGTAAGCAGCAAGATGGAGAAATCTATCGTAGTTGCCGAAAAGAGAAAAGTAAAACACCCTAAGTACGGAAAGTTTATTAATAAAACTTCCAAATACTACGTTCACGACGAGAAAAATGAAAGTAACGTTGGCGATAAAGTACGTATTATGGAAACACGTCCTCTAAGCAAAAATAAATGTTGGAGATTAGTGGAAATAATAGAAAGAGCTAAATAACAATGATACAGCAAGAATCAAGATTAATCGTAGCCGATAATAGCGGAGCAAAAGAAGTACTTTGCATTCGCGTATTAGGTGGTACAGGAAGAAAATATGCTTCTGTAGGAGACAAAATAATTGTTGCTATTAAAACTGCAATCCCTTCTTCAGATGCAAAAAAAGGAACTGTATCGAAAGCTGTTATAGTAAGAACAAGCAAAGAAATTAGAAGAACTGATGGATCTTATATTCGTTTCGACGATAACGCAGTAGTTCTTTTAACCGAATCAGATGAACTTAGAGGAACACGTATATTTGGTCCGGTTGCAAGAGAATTGCGCGAAAAACAATATATGAAAATTGTTTCACTGGCTCCTGAAGTGTTATAATTTGTAAATAATAAGTTATGCCAAAGAAATTCAATATTAAAAAAGGGGATACGGTAATAGTTCTTACCGGTGATTCTAAAGGACAACAGGGCCGAGTATTAAGCTTAAATAAAGAAAAAGACACCGCAATTGTAGAAGGTGTAAATCTTATTTCAAAGCACACTAAACCAAATGCAAAAAGTCCACAAGGTGGAATTCTTAAAAAAGAAGCATCAATTCATGTTTCAAACTTAATGATGGTTGATCCTTCAACAGGAAAACCAACTAGAGTTGGACGCAAATTGAATGATAAAAACAAACTTGTGCGTTTTGCCAAAAAATCAGGAGAGGAGATTAAATAATGGAATATATTACATCCCTAAAGAAAAAATATACTGCAGAAGTATTACCAGCTCTTTTAAAAGAGTTTAGTTACAAAAATGTAATGCAGGTACCAAAGTTGCAGAAAATAGTAATTAATCAAGGTTTGGGCGATGCTATTGCTGACAAAAAACTTGTTGATGCTTCTGTAACAGAAATTACTAATATCTCTGGACAAAAGCCTATTACTACAATGTCTAAGAAAGATATTTCTAACTTTAAGTTAAGAAAAGGAATGCCTATTGGTATAAAGGTAACTTTACGCCGCGAGAAAATGTACGAATTCCTTGAAAGACTTATTAGTATATCACTTCCTCGTATTCGCGACTTTAGAGGCGTAGAATTTAAATTCGACGGAAGAGGTAACTATACATTAGGAATTACAGAACAAATTATTTTTCCTGAAATTGATATTGACAAAATATCTAAAATGAAAGGAATGGAAATAACTTTTGTTACTTCTGCTAAAACAGATGAAGAAGCTTATGCATTATTAAGAGAATTTGGAATGCCTTTTAAAAACAATAAAAAGAATTAATTATGGCTAAGGAATCAATGAAAGCCCGCGAAAGAAAGCGGAAAAAAATGTACGAAAAATTTGAACCAAAAAGAGCCAAATTAAAAGCTGAAGGAGATTATGTAGGATTACAAAAACTTCCTAAAAACTCATCTAAAGTAAGATTACATAATAGCTGTAGTCTAACCGGACGTTCAAAAGGATATATGCGCGTTTTTGGAATAAGTCGTATTACTTTCCGTGAAATGGCATCTAATGGTTTAATTCCAGGCGTTAAAAAAGCAAGTTGGTAATAATTCAAAATTATATAAAAAAATGACTGATCCAATAGCAGATTATCTTACACGAGTTAGAAATGCCGTAATGGCACAACATCGGGTAGTTGAAATTCCAGCTTCCAATATTAAAAAGGAAATAACAAAGGTGTTATTCGAAAAAGGATATATCCTTAATTATAAATTTGAAGAAGATGCGTATCAAGGAATAATTAAGATAGCTCTTAAGTATGACCCTGAAACCCGTAAACCGGCTATAAAAAATATTCAGCGAGTTAGTCGCCCAGGACATCGCAAATACGTAGGAGTAAAAGATCTTCCACGCGTATTAAATGGATTAGGTATTGCTGTTATGTCGACACCACAAGGTATTATTACCGACAAAGAAGCAAAAGTTCGCAAATTGGGCGGAGAAGTTTTATGTTACATCTACTAAACAGATAAGATAATGTCACGAGTTGGAAAATTACCCATAAACATACCTTCAGGAGTTAAAATTAATTTTAACGACGGAATCGTAGTTGTTAAAGGTCCTCTTGGAGAACTAAAACAAGTTATTGATAGTGAATTTATATTAAACATTAACGATACTACTTTAGTTGTTGAAAGACCATCTGAACAAAAACAACACAAAGCTCTTCATGGATTATATAGAGCTCTTATTAATAACATGGTTGTTGGAGTATCCACAGGATTTACACTAAAACAAGAAGTTGTTGGAGTAGGTTACAAAGCCGAATCTGTTGGACAATTACTTAATATGACTCTTGGTTATTCACACGAAATTGTATTTGAAATGCCTAAAGAAGTTACAGCTACCGCTGTTACTGAACGTAGAGCAAATCCAATAATAACATTAACAAGTATTGACAAGCAATTGCTTGGCCAGGTTGCTGCAAAAATTCGTTCATTACGCAAACCAGAACCATACAAAGGTAAAGGTATTAAGTTTGTTGGCGAAAAATTACGCAAGAAAGCTGGTAAATCAGCAAGTGCTAAATAATTGAATAAAAAGAACTATGGCACAAACTAAATTAGGCAGGAGATTAAAAATAAAGTTACGTGTACGTAAAAAAGTAAACGGAACAAGCGAAACTCCAAGATTATCAGTTTTTAGAAGTAATAAGCAGATTTCAGTTCAAGTAATTGACGATCTAAGTAAGAAAACTCTTGCTTCTGCTTCATCACTTGTAAAAGAATTAAGTGATAAAAAAGGTAATAAAACAGAGATGGCTGTAATGGTAGGTAAGCTTATTGCTGAACGCGCTATTGAAGCCGGAATTACAAAAGTAGTTTTTGATCGTAACGGCTATCTGTTTCATGGCAGAGTTAAAGCATTGGCCGATGCAGCTAGAGAAGGTGGACTTAAATTTTAAAAAATATGTCATCAAGCATTAGAAAAGTAAAAACAACCGACCTCGAATTAAAAGATCGTCTGGTTTCTATTAATAGAGTTACTAAAGTAACAAAAGGTGGACGTCATTTTAGTTTTGCAGCAATAGTTGTAGTTGGAAATGAAAATGGAATAGTAGGTTATGGTTTAGGTAAAGCTAACGAAGTAACAACTGCTATTGCTAAAGGCGTTGAAGATGCAAAGAAAAACCTTATTAAGGTACCAGTATTTAAAGGAACAGTTCCTCACGAACAAGTTTCTAAATTTGGTGGTGCTCAGGTATTTTTGAAACCGGCATCTGGTGGT
This sequence comes from uncultured Bacteroidota bacterium, assembly GCA_903872185.1. Taxonomy (GTDB): domain Bacteria; phylum Bacteroidota; class Bacteroidia; order Bacteroidales; family GWA2-32-17; genus GWA2-32-17. Next base: position 16,412 of record CAIQJL010000102.1, read on the forward strand.
ACTGGCGTTAAAGCTGGTGGTGCTATGCGCGCTGTTTTAGAAAGCGTTGGTATTAAAGATGTACTTGCAAAATCTAAAGGAAGTTCAAATCCTCATAATCTTGTAAAAGCAACTATGGTAGCTTTACTCGAAATGCGTGATGCTTATACTATCTCTAATCAAAGAGGCATCCCTATGGAAAAAGTATTTAACGGCTAGAAGAAAAAAAAATGGCAAAAGTAATAGTTATTCAAACTGGTAGCAGAAGTGGCTGCACTCAAAGACAAAGAAAAACTCTTGATGCTTTGGGATTAAAAAAAATGAATCAAAAAGTTGAACATGAAGCTACACCTCAAATTATGGGGATGATTAGAAAAGTTCTTCATTTGGTTAAATCAGAACAATTGTAAAAAAAATATAATAGATTAAATGTTATGGATTTAAGTAATCTAAAACCTGCAGAAGGATCTGTAAAAAACGAGAAAAAGAGATTGGGACGTGGACAGGGTTCTGGTAAAGGTGGAACAGCTACACGTGGTAATAAAGGAGCAAAATCTCGTTCTGGTTATAGTCGTAAACGTGGTTTTGAAGGAGGTCAAATGCCTATTCAAAGAACTTCACCTAAATTTGGATTTAAAAACTTTAACAGAGTTGAATATAAAGGTGTAAATCTTAAAGATATTCAACGTATTGCTGAAGAACATAAAATTACTTCAATTGATCCAGAAACTCTTTATGAGTTTGGTTTGATTTCAAATAATTGCCTTGTTAAAATATTGGGTTTTGGAACACTTACTATAAAGGTTGAAGTAAAAGCTCATGCATTTAGTGCAACTGCTCAAAAAGCTATTGAAGCATTAGAAGGTACAGTTACTAAACTATAAGAACTTTTGGTTAATGAAAAGATTTTTCGAGACATTAAAGAATATATATAAGATAGAGGAACTTAGAACAAGAATCCTTTATACTTTAGGGATTTTACTTGTATACCGATTAGGTTCACATATCTCTCTACCGGGTATCGATCCAAATAAGCTCGCAAATCTTAGTAAACAAACTTCTGAAGGTATTCTTGGTTTACTCGATATGTTTTCTGGTGGTGCTTTTTCTCATGCATCTATTTTTGCGTTGGGAATTATGCCATACATTTCTGCTTCTATAGTCGTTCAATTAATGGGAATAGCAATTCCTTATTTTCAAAGGTTACAACGTGAGGGTGAAAGTGGAAGAAAGAAAATTAATCAAATTACTAGATATCTAACTGTTATTATATTGTTTTTGCAAGGACCAAGTTATTTAACTAACCTACACGCTCAATTACCAGCTGATGCTTTTGTAATTACTGGTACATTCTTTACTTTAAGTTCTATGTTGATATTAGCAGCTGGAACTATATTCGTAATGTGGTTGGGTGAAAAAATTACAGATAAAGGTATTGGTAATGGCATCTCATTAATTATTATGATTGGTATTATTGCTCGACTTCCTTTTGCTTTTGGTGCTGAATTCGCTTCACGTATCGAAGGTGGTGGAGGACTAGTAGTACTACTTGTGGAAATAGTAATTCTCTTATTAGTTATTGCTAGTAGTATACTTCTTGTTCAAGGTACTCGTAGAATTCCAGTTCAATATGCAAAACGTATTGTTGGAAATAAACAATACGGTGGTGTTCGTCAGTATATCCCTTTAAAAGTTAATGCAGCTGGTGTAATGCCAATTATTTTTGCTCAGGCTTTAATGTTTATTCCTACTATCGTTGTTGGATTTACTGATTCAGGTTCTGGCTTTGCCGCTTCATTCTCAAGATATACTAGTTTCTGGTATAATTTTGTTTTCGGATTGTTAATTATTGTATTTACATATTTTTATACAGCTATCATTATGAACCCTGTTCAGATGGCAGATGATATGAAGAAAAATGGTGGTTTCATTCCTGGGGTAAAACCTGGAAAGAAAACTTCAGAATTTATTGATTCAATAATGTCAAGAATTACACTTCCTGGTTCTATATTCCTTGCATTTATAGCAATTATGCCAGCATTTGCAGGGTTATTAGGAGTTAATAATCAATTTGCTCAGTTCTTTGGTGGAACTTCCTTATTGATTTTAGTTGGTGTAGTTTTAGATACTTTGCAACAAATTGAAAGTCATTTGTTAATGCGTCATTATGATGGTTTGATGAAATCAGGCCGTATTAAAGGCCGTTCTCAAGGTGCTGGCGCTTCGATGTAGTTGTAAAAAAACGTTCTTTGATGGTCTTTTATAAAACTGATGAAGAGATAGAGCTTATTAAGCAAAGTTGTCAGTTGCTTTCAAAAACTCTAGGATACATTAAACCTTTAATTGTACCTGGAACTAAAACGATTGCAATAGATAAAAAAGCTGAAGAGTTTATTCTCGACAATGGAGCCAAACCTTCTTTTAAAGGTTACAGAGGCTTTCCTTATACACTTTGCATATCGGTAAACGATCAGATTGTACACGGATTTCCTTCTGAATACGAAATAAAAGATGGAGATATAGTTTCTGTTGATTGTGGTGTTTTTATGAATGGTTTTCATGGCGATTCTGCTTATACTTTTGAAGCAGGAGAAGTGAGCCCGGATAAAAAAACATTACTTAAAGTTACAAAGGAATCTCTTTACAAAGGGATTGCAATGGCTACTGAAGGAAACAGAATTGGCGACATTAGTAATGCAATTCAAACTCATGCCGAAAATCATGGATACTCTTTAGTTAGAGAATTAATCGGACATGGAATAGGAAAGCAACTTCATGAAGAGCCAGAAGTTCCAAATTTTGGAAAAAAAGGCAGAGGCATGATGATTCGTCAGGGATTAGTTATAGCAATTGAACCTATGGTTAACATGGGTAAAAAGGAAATCAAACAATGGAAAGATGGTTGGACAATCTCAACTCGAGATGCAAAACCTTCGGCACATTTTGAACATACAATTGCAATAGTTAATGGAAAGGCCGAAATATTAACCACTTTCGATTATATCGAAGGTAAAAAGTAAAAAATTAAAAAAATTATATGGCTAAACAGCCCTCTATTGAGCAAGATGGTACTATTATAGAAGCATTGTCAAATGCAATGTTTCGCGTTCAGTTGCAAAACGGACATATTATTACCGCTCATATTTCTGGAAAAATGAGAATGCATTACATTAAAATTCTTCCAGGAGATAAAGTTAGAGTCGAAATGTCACCATATGATTTATCAAAAGGTAGAATAAGTTTCCGTTATAAATAATTGAAATACTGACTAAAATGAAAGTTCGTACATCTGTAAAAAAGCGCAGTCCCGAATGTAAAATCGTTCGAAGAAAAGGACGTCTTTATGTTATTAATAAAAAAAATCCTAAATTCAAACAACGTCAAGGATAATTACTTAACTTTGTAACCTTTTAAAAAATTAAAAAAACAATATGGCACGTATCGCAGGAGTAGATATACCTGACAAGAAAAGAGGCGAAATTTCATTAACTTATATTTATGGAATTGGACGTAGTACAGCTCATAAAATTTTGACAAAAGCAGGCATTGACTGCAATCTTCATGTCGAAAAATGGGATGATGATCAGGTTTCTAAAATCAGAAGTATAATTTCTGAAAATTTGAAAATTGAAGGTGAACTTCGTTCAGAAACTCAATTGAACATAAAGAGACTTATGGATATTGGTTGTTATAGAGGAATTCGCCATAGAGGTGGATTACCAACTAGAGGACAACGTACCCGTACAAACGCCAGAACTCGTCGCGGAAAGAAAAAGACAGTTGCAAATAAGAAGAAAGCCACTAAATAATAAATAATTATGGCAAAAAAGACAACAAAAGTTGCACGTAAAAGAAACGTTAAAGTAGAGGCTGTTGGACAGGTTCATGTTCATTCCTCATTTAACAATATTATTATTACCATGACTAATGGCGAAGGTCAGGTTATTTCTTGGTCATCTGCTGGAAGAAAAGGTTTCAGAGGATCAAAAAAGAACACTCCTTATGCTGCTCAAGTTGCATCAGCAGATTGTGCTCAAACAGCATTTGATCTTGGACTAAGAAAAGTGAAAGCTTATGTTAAAGGACCAGGAGCAGGGCGTGAATCAGCAATTCGTGCGGTAGCATCTGTTGGAATTGAAGTAACAGAAATTATTGACGTTACTCCATTACCACATAATGGTTGCAGACCACCAAAAAGAAGAAGAGTATAATTTTTAGAAAATAATAAATTAGTTATAAATGGCAAGATACACAGGACCAAAGACCCGTATTGCAAGAAAATTTGGAGAAGCTATTTACGGACCAGATAAAGTTTTTGAAAGAAAAAGTTATTTACCTGGAATGCATGGTTTAAACAGACGTCGCAAAACTTCTGAATATGGCACTCAGTTAAAAGAAAAACAAAAAGCGAAATATACTTATGGAGTTCTTGAAAGACAATTCCGTAAATATTTTGAACATGCTCAAAGGAAAAAGGGTATTACTGGTGAAATTCTTATTCAATTACTTGAATCAAGACTTGACAATGTAGTATTCAGATTAGGTATTGCTCCAACACGTGATGCTGCAAGACAACTTGTTACTCATAGACATATAACTGTTAATAATAAAGTTGCAAGCATTCCTTCATTTCAGGTTAATCCTGGTGACGTTGTTTCAGTAAGAGAAAAATCTAAAAACCTTGAAGTAATTTCTAATTCTTTATCAAGTGGTAGAGTAAAAAGATATTCTTGGTTAGAATGGGAAAATGATACACTTTCAGGAAGATTTGTTACAATACCTGAGCGTTCAGATATCCCAGAAAATATCAAAGAACAACTTATAGTTGAATTGTATTCTAAATAAAAAAAGTAAGAAACAATATATGGCAATTTTAGCTTTTCAAAAACCCGATAAGGTTGTAATGCTCGAGTCAACCGACACGCACGGAAAATTTGAATTCCGTCCGTTGGAACCCGGGTATGGACTGACCGTAGGAAATGCCCTACGAAGGGTTCTTCTTTCTTCTCTCGAAGGTTTTGCTATTAATAATATCAAAATCGAAGGAGTTGAGCATGAATTTTCATCAATGAAAGGTATTGTTGAAGATGTTACTGAAATTGTTCTTAATCTGAAACAAGTTCGTTTTAAAAGACAACTTGATGAGGTTGAAAATGAAACAGTATCAATTTCAATAACCGGACAAGATTCTTTTAAAGCAGGTGATATCAGTAAATTTCTTACAGGCTTTAAAGTTTTAAATCCTGACCTAGAAATTTGCCACATGGAGCACAATGTTAAACTTCATATGGTAATTAATATTAACAAAGGTAGAGGTTATGTGCCTGCTGAAGAAAACAAAACCGGCGAATTAGAAATCGGCGTAATACCAGTTAGTTCAATTTATACTCCAATTAAAAATGTAAAATTTGCAATTGAGAATATTCGCGTTGAGCAAAAAACTGACTTCGAAAAACTAATTCTCGAAATTGTTACAGATGGTTCAATTGCTCCAACTGATGCATTAAAAGAAGCAGCTAAAATTCTTATTTATCATTTCATGTTATTCTCTGACGAAAAAATTACTATCGACTCAGAAGAAAAACAAGAAAATGAAGAATTTGATGAAGAGATACTTCACATGCGTCAACTTCTTAAAAATAAGCTTATAGATCTCGACTTATCTGTTCGTGCTCTTAATTGCTTAAAAGCTGCAGATGTTGAAACATTATCAGATTTAGTTGTTTTCAATCGTAGCGATTTACTCAAATTCCGTAATTTTGGAAAGAAATCTCTAACCGAGTTAGACGAGCTTCTTAGCAATATGAATTTGAGCTTTGGTATGGATATTTCAAAATACAAATTAGATAAGGATTAGTTCAAATGAGACACAGGAAGAAATTTAATCATTTAAGCAGAACGAGCTCTCATCGTAAAGCGTTATTCGCAAACATGGCATCTTCGCTTATTATGCATAAAGGTATTGTTACTACAGTAGCAAAAGCAAAAGCTTTAAAAGTTTTTATCGAACCTTTAATTAGCCGTTCAAAAGAAGATACAACACATAATCGTCGTATTGTTTTCAGTTATATTAGTGATAAAAGCGCTGTATCTGAACTTTTCCGCGATGTTGCTGTTAAAGTTGCACAAAGACCAGGTGGTTATACAAGAATTCTAAGAATTGCTAACCGTAAAGGCGATAACGCTGAGTTATGCAGATTAGAGTTAGTTGACTATAACGAAAACATGTTAGCAGCTAAAACTGAAACTAAACAAAAATCAAAAACTACCCGTCGTGGTGCTGCAAAAAAAGCAGTAGAAGGTGAAGTTGTTGCTAAAGCTCCTAAAGCAGCTAAAGCTCCAAAAACAGAACCAAAAGCTGAAGATAAAACTACTGACGCTGCTGAATAAAATCAGTGTTAATTTTTTAACTAAAGGGACAATGCTAAGCAATGTCCCTTTTTTGTTTTATCTAAAAAACAGAAGAATAGACACTATATGATATATCTTTACAAAAGAAAATTGATGAATTAAAAAGGATTATACAAAACCGTAAATATTTATATGTGAAAAAGTTACTATTAATTATTGTTGTTATAGTAAATATAATTGCTGGATGTAGATATAAAGAAAATCCTATATTTCCTTCGGGAACTGTTAAAAAAAGATTGCAAGGCACTTGGGACGTGGTTGGTTTAACTTCTAACGGAGTTGACTCTTTGCAATATTATAAAGATAGTTGTGGTGCTAGATTATTTGTAAATTTTTATTATCAAGATGGGAATCCTCTGGGTTATAACGAAATCGGGCTTATTGGTGGCAAAAAAGGGTTTAATGGAACTTTTACTTTTTCTAACAATAAAAAATTAATGTATGTTTGGTTTTCAGCACATAGCGGTCATTTAAATCCTGGACATGATATAATTGGACCTTTTGGTGCAGGTAAAACAAGTAAATGGAAAATATTAAAATTAACAAAAGAAGAGTTTAAAATAACCACCGATTATAACAACATAAATTATATTATTTCATTTAAAAAATAAACAATGAAAAAGTTATTTTTAATTTTATTTGTTATAACAATTTTCTTCCCTAGTTGTCAAAAAGAATACCCAGAAGGACCAATGATAAGTTTTAGGTCGGTTTATAAGCGAATAAATGGGGAATGGAAAGTTGTAGAATTTACATCAAATGGGGCTGACTCTTTAAAAAATTTTAAAGATAGTTGTAGTAGCGGTGTTCATGTTGAAAATGTAGATAACGGAATGAGTACAAGCGACAAACGATATCATATGTTTTTTTATTTCGGAAAAACTAATGAATTTAGCACACTATTAAAATTTTATAATAATGAAAAAAATATTTATGTCGATTTTGGCGAAAATGGACATACCGTTTTAGGACCAATTGGTAAAGGTAGAAGTAATTGGCAAATATTAAAATTAACTATGAAAGAGTTCAAAATATCAACAACATATAATGGTCTAAATTATATAATAAAGTTTGAACATTAAAAAAGATGAAGAAATTAAATTTATTGTTAATAGCATTAGCAAGCATTTGTATTAATGTTTTTACGTAATCTAATAATGAGAATATGCTAAAATACTTGTATTAATGTTATTTCAATATTTTATACAGGCAAAGAATTTAAGTATCTTCGTTAATTATTTCACTTGGTAAATCAATTTTTTAAATGGCATATAACGGTTTAAATGAGTTTGTATTAGCTCTTGAGTCAAAAAATCAGCTAATACGAATTAAAGAATATGTAAACCCCGAACTTGAAATTACTGAGATTGCTGATAGAATTTCAAAAAGTAAATTACAAAATAAGGCTTTGTTATTTGAGAATAATGGAACAAATTTTCCACTTTTAATAAATGCTTACGGAAGCGAAGAAAGGGTTTGTTTCGCACTAAACGCTGATAAATTTTCAACTATCGAATCTGAGATAAATACCATAATTGACAGTTTGTTAGCTCCTGCAAATAGTTTAAAAGCAAAACTTAAGACTTTAGGATTACTAAAAAGAGTTTCTTCATATTTTCCAAAAATTTCTAAAAGAAAAGCTCCATGTCAAGAAGTAGTTTATAACAATCCTGATTTATCTATGTTGCCAATTTTAAAATGTTGGCCTTTTGACGGAGGAAAATTTATTACCCTACCAGTCGTAAACACAAAGGATCCAGTGACGGGTGTTAGAAATGCAGGCATGTACAGAATGCAGGTTTTTAGTGCAAAAGAAACAGGTATGCATTGGCATTTACATAAAACAGGTGCTCGTCATTTTGCAGAATATTTAAAACAAAAAAAGAAAATTCCAATAGCAGTAATTTTAGGTGGCGATCCTGTATATGCATATTGCGCATCGGCACCATTACCCGATGGAATTGATGAGTATATGTTGGCAGGTTTTTTAAGAAAAAAATCTGTAAAACTTGTAAAATGTCTGACTCAGGATATTGAAGTTCCAGCTGATGCTGATATTGTAATTGAAGGATACGTTGACCCTATGGAATCACTCGTTAATGAAGGACCTTTTGGTGATCATACAGGTTTTTATTCTTTGCCTGATAATTATCCAAAGTTTCATATTACTTGTATAACAAGTCGCAAAAATGCAGTTTATCCAACTACAATTGTTGGTGTTCCACCTCAGGAAGATTATTGGTTAATTAAAGCTTCCGAACGAATTTTTATGCCTTTAATGCAAAAAGCAAGTTTGCCCGAAGTAATTGATATTAGTATGCCCGATTATGGTGTTGCGCATAATCTGGTTATTGTTCAAATAAAAAACGAATATCCTGGGCAAGCTCAAAAAGTTGCGCATTCGCTTTGGGGAATGGGGCAAATGATGTTAAATAAGGTTTTAATTATCACAGATAAAAACCCTCATAATGAAAATGAAGTTTATAAATCGATATTAGAAAATACTGATTTTTCTAAAAATATGTTTTTCTCTTCTGGACCTATGGATGCACTCGAACATGCAGGAAACACATTTGCGTACGGAGGAAAACTTGCAATTGATGATACTTGTAAATTAGTTTCGAGTAATGAAAAATGGACAATTGAACAACAACAAAAAACAATTGATTTTTGTAAAGCTTCAAATGACGTTTTTGAAATTAATAAATTTTTGTTGGAATACAGGATTTTACTAATTGAAGTTGAGAGTTCAATAAACATCAATGTTAACGATTTCCTGAATAATTTTATAAGTATAAATATTGTTCCAAGTTGTTTAATTCTTTGCGATAAAGGGTTGCCAATAACTAATAAAGATCTCATTTTATGGCATTGTTTGGCAAACATTGATCCGGTTAGGGATATAAAAAAACAAATGTTAAATTCATCATCTATTGTTATTATAGATGGCACCTCAAAACCGCATATTAAAAATCCATGGCCAAATCCAGTTTATTCCGATAAAGAAACAATTGCCAGAATTGATTTAAAATGGAAGAATTACGGATTCTCTGATTTTGAAATATCACCTTCTCAAACTATTCATAATCTGGTTACAAACGAAGGTTTTGAGAAACTCAAATAAGTACTGATAAAATAGTTCGTAATATTTCTTAATTATTTATGCTGAATTATAAAGAAATATTAATTTAGCATTAATCGTATTTTAATGAAATTACAGTCATTTAAACACATTATTGCGAGCTTATTGTTGGTTTTAATCAGCAGTTTAGGTCATGCACAAGTATCCGAAGCTTTTTTCGAACATTTTACTGTAGACGAAGGTTTGTCGCAAAGTTCAGTAAATTGTATGGTTCAAGGTAAGTTGGGTTTTCTATGGCTTGGTACTCAAGATGGTTTAAATAAATATGATGGTTATAAATTCAAACATTATCAACACAGCCCTTTAGATTCAAATTCCTTATCAAGTAACTGGATTTATGCTGTTGATGATGATACCTCTGGAATTATCTGGATTGGAACACAATATGGTTTAAATAAATTATATCAAAGATCTGATAAAATTGTTAGATATATACATAATCCAAAAGTGTCATCTTCGCTAAGTGAAAATGAAGTTTTTGGAGTATTGGTTGACCGATATGGAACTGTTTGGGCAAAAACAGAAAAAGCATTAAATAAACTTGATACAGCAACTGGAAAATTTACTCGTTTTGAGCATCCTATTAATTATTTTGTGTCGAATAAAAGCGATAAAGGATTTCCATTATTGGAAGATGAAGATGGTATATGGGTGGGATCTGCAACAGGATTACATTTCTTTAATAGAAAAGTAGAGCAGTTTAAATCATATATTCATAATCCAAATGATATAAATTCAATTAGTGATGATTTTATTACAGGTTTAGTTTTCGATGGCGATGGTAGTCTTTGGGTGGCAACACGCTATGGTCTAAATAAGTTTAATGAAAAAACTAAAAAATTCGAACATTATTTTCATGATTTTACTGAAAATAACGGCATCTCTGCTAATAAAATAAATTCCATTTTTTATGGTCATGATGGTTATATTTGGGTTGCTACATATGGTGGTGGATTAAATAGGTTTGATCCCAAAACTGGAAAAGTTGTTGTGTTTGAAAATCAGCCAAATAATAAATATAGTTTATCCTCTCAATATTTGAATTTTGTTTTAGAAGATAAGTCATATAATTTTTGGATAGGAACTGATGATCAAGGCCTAGATAAGTATGATCTAAAACCTAAAAAATTCCTTTTATATCGTGATTCGAAAGGAATTAATTCTTTAAAACTTTCATCTAATATTATTGCTTCAATCTTTGAAGCAGATAATGGAGATTTATGGGTTGGTACATGGGAAAACGGACTTGATATTGTTAATAGGAAAACAGGAGTCGTAAAAAATTATTCTACAAATTCTCCTCCTGGTGAAAAAATAATAGGAGATAATGTTCACGTTATTATGCCCGATAGCAAAGGATTAATCTGGATTGGAACAAAAAAAGGGATCTCTATTTATGATAAGAAAACTAAAAAATTTACTGATTTAAATAAGTATTTTAAATTTAAGCAGTTCCCAAATCTTGAAGGTTATAGAATTTATTCCATACTTGAAGATTATAAAGGAAATGTTTGGGTTGGCACCACAAATGGTTTGAACCGGTTTAATATGAAAGATTTAACCGTTAATACTTTTTGGAGTAGTTATGCAGATACTTTAAGCTTGTTCGATAATCAGATTATTTATTTGATGGGTGATAAAGATGGTTTTATCTGGATTGGTACTAAAGCTGGATTAAATAGATTTGATTATAAAACAAATAAGTTTTTTAGAATAGGTTCTGCAAAAGATTTAAAGTTATATGCAGGAAAAAATAAATATTATCAAATTAGTAATTCATACATCGAAGATATTTTAGAAGATTCAATTGACGGATCAATTTGGATAGGAACTGCTAGTGGTCTAAATCGCTACGATAAAAGAACTGGTACTTTTCAGTACTTTACTGATAAAGAGGGTTTGCCAAATGAGACAGTTTATGAGCTTAAACAAGATAAGAATGGTAATATCTGGATGAGTACTAATCATGGAATTGCAATGCTTAATCATAAAACTTTAAAGATTAGGTCGTATGATAGGGCAGATGGATTGCAGGGATTAGAATTTAATAACGGTGCATCATTTATCTCAAAAACCGGAGAAATATTTTTTGGAGGAACTAATGGTTTTAATAGTTTCAATCCTTTGAAGATGAACGATAATCAGTTTATTCCAAGGGTTGTGTTTACAACCTTTGAAAAAACTTCAAATGGAAAAAAAATTGTTATTAATATTGAAAAAGAAAACGAACTTGAGTTAGCATATACCGACCATTCACTTACTTTTAATTTTGCTGCTTTAGAATTTACCAAGTCTTCCAAAAATACATACATGTACATGATGGAGGGACTTAATAATACATGGGTAAATATTGGAAATAGAAATTTTCAGGACTTTGGAACTTTAGCTCCTGATGAATATATTTTAAGAGTTAAAGGAAGTAATAACGATTTAGTATGGAATGATAAAGAAATATCAATTAAAATAATCGTTAATCCACCAATCTTTAAATCTATTTATGCTTATTTGACTTATATATTATTGTTACTTACTGTAATTTATCTTTATGTTAGAAGTAGAACTAAAAAATTACAAAAAGCTAATGATACACTTAGAATAAAGCAATTAGCTGCTCTCGAAATTGCAAAACAAAGAGAAGAGTTAGCGGTTAAAAATAAGAGTATTACAGATAGTATAAACTATGCTAAACGAATTCAGGAAGCAATGTTACCATCCGAGTATTTGTTTAGAAAACTATTGCCCGATTCATTTATTTTCTATAATCCAAAGGATATTGTTAGCGGCGATTTTTATTGGGTAACCGAAAAGGAAAGTAAAATCTTTATTGCAGCTGTTGATTGTACCGGTCATGGTGTTCCTGGAGCATTTATGAGTATTATTGGATTTGATTTATTAAGAAATATTACAAAAGAACAAGGTGTAGAAAATCCTGCTCAGATACTTAATCTTTTAAGTCTTGGTATTAGCGAAACATTTAGTAAACATGCTAACGAAACGGCAATAAAAGATGGAATGGATGTCTCTTTACTTGTTATTGATCGTAATAACAAAGTGCTTGAGTATGCAGGTGCATTTAATCCTCTATATATTGCTCGCGATAATAAAATTATTGAGGTAAAAGGAAATCGATTTGCAGTTGGTAAATTGGAAGGAAATGAAGATCTTAAATTTGATAATCATATTATTTCATATCGCGAAAACGATATGTTGTATATCTTCTCTGATGGTTATGCCGATCAGTTTGGTGGCCCACTTGGAAAGAAATTTAAATTCCGTCGTTTCCGTCATCTTTTATTAACAATAAATGGACTACCATTGATTAAACAAAAATCTTTCCTCGAAGAGAATTTTGATAGTTGGAAAGGTCAGCTAGAACAGGTTGATGATATACTTGTAATAGGAATAAAACTCTAATTATTTTGTGATGAGAAATAGCTTAACGATAATTAAAAAGTTTTTTATCGCCCTTGAAGTTATATTATTGTTTAATGTTTTTGTTTGCCATGCCCAAACAGACACAATAGGAAAAGAACGCTATACGCCAGCCTATAAAATAAAAGAAGGTATTTTTATTTCATTTGATCAGGTACTTTTAAATAAACCTCTTTCTTTTGAGAGAATTATTACCGGAAATAAAAATGATGATAATTGGTTTGCTAATTTATTAAAAACTGAAAAAATATCATTTCTTGATGATTATGGAATTCAACAATTTGTTTTTACAAAACAAATTTGGGGCTATTGCAGAAAGGGCGCTTTGTATGTTTATTATATCAATGATTTTTATAGAATCCCATATATTGGAAAATTATCTCACTATGTAGCTACTCAAACTGTAAGGGTTGATAATGGTTACGATCCATATAATAGACAGGGTATGATGCCAACTTATGAGACAAATAGCATAATTCAAAATGTTATTGATTTTGAAAATGGAAAAACATTTCCATTTAGACTTGAAATTGTTCAAACATTTCTTTCAAAAGACAGCCTGCTTTTTAATGAATTTAATGCCTTAAAAAAGAGTAAAAAGAAACAAATGATGTTTTTATATATCCGCCGTTATAATGAACGAAATCCATTATATTTACCTAAGCAATAAAGCGATGAAATATATTAATATTATAATATTTTTTATTTTCATATTTTCAGGCTCGTTTGCACAAAACACGGTTGGAACGCCCGAACAGTTAAAACAGTTTTTTAAAACAAAAACTCTTGTTGTTTTAGAAGAAGATCCTTTTAATGAATCAAATATTCAACTTAAAACCGCCGTACAAAAAAACTGGAAGCTTACCGAATTCGAAATTATAACTGTAGAAGACTATGAAAAGAAAAAGAAAAATCCTGCTTTTTCATTTCTAACAATAGATAAAGTATATTTCGAAGGTGATAAAGCTGCATCAAAATATAATTTTTTATGTATTGCATTAGGTGGTAATTATAAAAATGATAGCGAAATGCCTCAGTTGTGTACGGTTCCACTTTCTTATGCCGATGCCGACGAGTCAACTTTTAGTTATAAAATAGCAACAATGTTAAACTTTTTGCAGAACCATTTACTTTTAACATCAAAAAATCAGGAATTAAAAAGCTCAAATATTATTGACTACTATCAGCAAAATCTTTCGGAATTAAAAAATAAAGTTTTGTATGTAACTAAAGATGAGTTAGAGTTACAGGTTAATACTGATGATAAATTCAGAAAAACCTATCCTTATAAGTTTAAAATTGTAACTCGTGATGAAATTGAGGAGGCTATTGACAATAATAACCCAGATGTTGTATTTTTGCATAAAGTAGGACCAGGAAATAAAAATCAGAAAGCAAGATGCTGGATTATTTTAATGGGTGCAGCTGATGCAAAATTGTATTTTTTCGATTATCATAAAATTGATGATAATCACCCTGATGCTCTTTTAGAATCTGAATTAAAAAAAATAGTAAATACTAAATAATAGTTATGGCTGACGATAAAAAAATAATTTTTTCGATGGTTGGAGTGAGCAAAATTTATCCTCCACAAAAACAGGTATTAAAAAATATTTATCTTTCATTTTATTATGGTGCTAAAATCGGAATTATAGGTTTAAATGGTTCTGGTAAGTCATCATTAATGAAGATAATTGCTGGCCTTGAAAAATCATTTCAGGGTGAAGTTGTTTTTTCTCCAGGATATACTGTTGGTTATTTAGAGCAGGATCCACAGCTAGATAAAACAAAAACTGTTCGCCAAATTGTTGAAGAAGGTGTTCAGGAAGTTGTTGATTTACTTAAAGAGTACGAAGAGGTAAATAATAAATTTGCCGAACCAATGAGCGATGATGAAATGAACAAACTCATTACCCGTCAGGGCGAACTTACCGAACTTATCGAACATCATAATGGATGGGAATTAGATAGTACGTTGGAACGTGCAATGGATGCACTTCGTTGCCCAGAAGGAAGCACTCCTACATTAAATCTATCTGGTGGTGAAGCACGACGTGTTGCTTTATGCAGACTTTTGTTAAAACAACCTGACGTATTATTACTCGATGAGCCAACCAATCACCTTGATGCTGAATCGGTACAATGGTTAGAAATTCATTTGCAGCAATACAAAGGAACTGTTATAGCTGTAACTCATGATAGATATTTCCTTGATAACGTTGCAGGCTGGATACTAGAGCTTGATCGTGGTGAAGGTATTCCTTGGAAAGGCAATTATTCTTCATGGTTAGAACAAAAGACAAAACGTTTGGCTCAGGAAGAAAAAACTGCTTCTAAACGAATGAAAACTCTTGAACGTGAGTTGGAATGGACACGCATGTCGCAAAAAGCACGTCAGGCAAGACCAAAAGCTCGTTTAGCCGCTTATGAAAAAATGATGAACGAAGATGTTAAGCAAAAAGAAGATCGTTTAGAGATTTTTATTCCTAATGGTCCGCGTCTTGGGTCAAATGTTATAGAATTTAATGAAGTAACAAAAGCTTTTGGAGATAAATTACTTTTCGAAAATCTTAGCTTTAACCTTCCTCCTGCTGGTATAGTTGGTATTATCGGTCCTAATGGTGCTGGTAAAACAACGCTTTTTCGAATGATTATGGGTAAAGAAACTGCCGATTCTGGAACAATAAATATTGGCGAAACTGTAAAAACAGGATACGTTGATCAGGCTCACGCAGATATTGATCCCGATAAAACTGTTTATCAGGTAATCTCTGGTGATAGTGAGTTGATTTCGTTAGGAGGAAAACAAATAGTTGCTCGTGCTTATGTTGCAAGGTTTAACTTTGGTGGTGCCGATCAGGAAAAGAAATGTGGTATACTTTCGGGCGGTGAACGCAACAGATTACATTTATCTTTAACTCTAAAATCAGAGGCTAATGTTCTTTTGTTAGATGAGCCAACAAATGATATTGATGTTAATACCCTTAGAGCTTTAGAAGAAGGACTCGAAAGTTTTGCAGGATGTGCTGTAGTTATTTCGCATGATAGATGGTTCCTTGATAGAGTGGCAACACACATTTTAGCTTTTGAAGGTGATTCGCAGGTTATATATTTTGAAGGTTCTTATTCAGATTATATGGAAAATCGTAAAAAACGTTTGGGCGACGTTGGACCACAACGTATAAAATATAGAAAATTAATAGCTGATTAATAAATTAATTATGTTAAAAAGAAGTTTGTTTTTTGCAATATTATTTACAGTATTTACAATTAGCACATTTGCTGATGAAACTGTTGATAAGTACGTTACAGCTGCGGCTAAAGGTGAGTATTCTAAAGTTGTATCTTATGTTAAAAAAGGTGTAGCAGTTGATGGAAAAAATCAGGCTCGCTGGACAGCCTTAGCATATGCTTGTAAATATAAGCATGAAGATATTGTGAAATTTCTTATCGAAAATGGAGCAAATATTAACGAAACTGTAAATACAGGTTCAACTCCTTTAGCTGTTGCAATGCTTGCCGGAAACTTTGAAATTGCCGATTATTTGATTCAAAAGAAAGCAGATATTAATAAAGCCGATATGATGGGAATGTCGCCTCTGATGTGGGCTGTAAAAGATGGGAATTTAAAAGTTGTACAATATCTGGTAGATCGTGGTGCAAAAGTAAATGGGGTAAATTCAAATGGCCGCTCCGTAATAGAAATGGCAATGGCTGCAGATGTTAAAGATTATTTGAAATCTAAAGGTGCAAAAACCAGTGCAGAGCTCATGAAAGAATAATATGGCAGTAAATATTTCAATACCTAAAGGAACGCGTGATTTTTTGCCTGTTAACATGCAAAGACGAAATTATATTTTTTCTATTCTTCGTGATGTGTTTTGTTTGCATGGTTACCAGCCTATAGAAACTCCTGCTATGGAAGACTTGTCTACGTTGTTAGGGAAATACGGAGATGAAGGAGATAAACTGTTATTTAGAATATTAAATTCTGGTGATTTTTTAAAAACAGTTACCGATGAAGATATTAAATTAAAGAATTTAAATAAATTAGCTTCATTAATTTGCGAAAAAGGTTTGCGTTATGATTTAACTGTTCCGTTTGCGCGTTTTGTTGTGATGCATCGTAACGAATTAACTTTTCCTTTTAAAAGATATCAGATACAACCTGTTTGGCGTGCCGATAGACCCCAAAAAGGTCGTTATCGTGAGTTTTTTCAGTGCGATGTTGATGTAATTGGTAGCGATTCTTTGCTTAATGAATTAGAACTTTTGCAAATTATAGAAGATGTTTTTATTCGCTTAAATCTTGATGTTACAATAATTCTTAACAATAGAAAAATATTGCATGG
Organism: uncultured Bacteroidota bacterium; assembly: GCA_903872185.1. GTDB lineage: Bacteria > Bacteroidota > Bacteroidia > Bacteroidales > GWA2-32-17 > GWA2-32-17. The sequence continues at coordinate 33,728 of CAIQJL010000102.1, forward strand.
AATTGCTACATATCTTGATTGTGCCGATAAATTAACCGATATTACAGTAGCAATTGATAAACTCGATAAAATAGGGCAGGAGGGAGTACTAAAAGAATTAAATGAAAAAGGCTTTTCCAGCGATACTATTAATAAATTAATTCCAATTCTTGAGTTTTCTTCTAAACAAAATTCAAATGAAGAAGTGATTGATTTTACCCGTAACATACTAACCGATGAAATTGGTAAAAAAGGAATAGAAGAAATGGAATTTGTTTTAAATTATGCAAAAGATTCTGGTGTTTCTTCCAAAATTAAATTTGATATCTCTTTAGCTCGTGGGTTAAGTTATTATACAGGTACAATACTCGAGGTTAAAGCCGATAATGTTGAAATGGGAAGCATTTGCGGTGGTGGTAGATATGATAATTTAACAGGTATTTTTGGCATGCCCGGAGTCTCGGGTGTTGGTATGTCATTTGGTGCCGATAGAATTTATGACGTATTGGAAAGTTTAGGAAAGTTTCCTGCAGAAGTTAGTTCATCAACTAAAGTGTTATTTGTTAATTTTGGTGCAACCGAAGAAAAATATTGCTTACAGGTTCTTAGAAAACTTCATAAACGTGGTATCTCTGCAGAATTATTCCCAGATGCCGGAGCTAAAATGAAAAAGCAAATGGGATATGCCGATGCAAAAAAAATTCCTTATGTTGTTATAGTTGGCGAAAACGAAATAAAATCAGGAAAGCTTAGTCTTAAAAATATGCTAACCGGCGAACAAAAGGAATTAACAATTGACGAACTTTTAATTAATAACTTAATAACCCAATAACTTAGTAACTTAATAACCTAGTAACTTAATAACCTTTTTAACTTTTAAAACTTTATAAACTTTCAACTTATATATGATGAAAACGGTAATCCTTATATTTGTAATAACATTATTTTCTGCTAGTCTTTGGGCTCAGCAAACCGAATTAAAATGGTATTCGTTAAAAGAAGCCATAGAATTATCAAAAAAGAATCCTAAAAAGATTTTTATTGATATGTATACCGACTGGTGTGGCTGGTGTAAAAAAATGGATGCCGAAACATTTAATAATCCATCTATTTCAAAATATTTATCAGATAATTTTTACCTTGTTAAATTTAATGCAGAAACCCGCGATACATTAGTTTTTAAAGAAAAAACATATGTTAATAAAGGTACTGGACCAAAATCTGTAAATGAACTTGCTGCTGAATTATTAAATGGAAAAATGTCGTATCCTACAATTGTTTATTTAGATGAAAACTTAAACCCTTTAAGCGCTGTTCCTGGTTATATGACCCCATCTGATATTGAACCTGTACTTATATTCTTTGCCCGCGATATTTTTAAAGTAGCTCCTTTTAATGAGTTTAAAGATAATTTTACAAAATCATTTAAAGATACTGTGCCTTTTGTTGAAAGAGTTAAATGGGTTGGTCTGGAACAAGCTGAAAAATTAAATCAGAAAAAACCTAAGAAAATAATAATTTTTCTATATCATGATTGGTGTATTGATTGCAAGATGATGATAAATACTACTTTTAATCAAGAAGTTATTGCAAAATATTTAAATGAAAATTATTATCCTGTTAAGTTTGATATTACAACAAAAGATACAGTTAATTTTAATGGGGCTGTATTTGTAAACGAACAAAAAGAACATCCATATCACCAATTTGCTGTTTCGCTTTTAGGTGGAAAAATGAATGTGCCGCAAATGGTTTTAATAAACGGACAAAACCAACTCATTTCTTTAGTTCCTGGTTACTTTCTTCCAAAAAATGTTGAACCTGTTTTGCATTTTTTTAAAGATGATTCGTACTTAAACAAAAAGTGGGAAGAATATGTTAAAACCTTTGTAGGAGAAGTTAAGTAGTATTATCTAAACATCAACTCGTACCCATGGTCTGTGACTCACAGATCAGTTCCAATCTCCATGGTCTGTGACTCACAGACCAGTTCCTTGCTGTAAGGTCTTTCGACCTGACAGCATCATAAAACAAACTATAAATTTTTAATATCTAAAACCTATATTATAACCTTTTTAACTAAAAAAAACATATATTTGATTAGCTCAAAATATAAAAAAGCTAATTCATGAAAAAGAATATAATAAAGAAAGTTAAAACGATGAAAAGCCTTACCACACGTAAAGCTAATACTAACAATTTTCCAATTATTGGTATAGGAGCATCGGCTGGTGGCCTTGAAGCATTAGATCAGTTTTTTCAGAATATGCCGAAAGGCAATGGAATGGCGTTCGTAGTTATTCAACATCTCGACCCAGATTATGTGGGAATGATGCCCGAACTACTTCAACGTTCAACCACTATGAAAGTATTACAAGCAACCGACTGTTTGTTGGTTAAACCAGATCATGTTTATATAATTCCACCAAACAAATCTATGTCTGTTTTAAATGGTGCATTGTATTTATTTGAACCAATTGAATTACGTGGTTTACGACTACCAATTGATTATTTCTTTAGATCATTAGCAGATGATAGACTTGACAAGAGTATTGGCATAATTCTTTCGGGCATGGGTTCCGATGGTTGTTTAGGTGTTAAAGCTATTAAAGAAAAAAACGGTCTTGTGCTTATTCAAGAGGCTTCTAGTTCAAAATTCGATGGAATGCCAAAAAGTGCGTCGAATGCTGTTATTGCAGATATTATTGCAGCCGCAACCGAATTGCCATCTAAACTTATGGCCTTACTAAAATATAAACCTTCTGTAGTAGTTGATATCGAAAATGAGATTAAAATTAAAAGCAACCTCGAAAAAATAATAATTTTACTTCGTACACATACAGGACAAGACTTTTCTTTATATAAAAAAAATACCTTATTTCGCCGTATCGAAAGGCGTATGACTATTCATCAAATAGATAAAATAGTTAACTATGTTCGATTCTTGCAAGAAAATCCAAAAGAACTAAATATACTTTTTAAAGAATTATTAATAGGAGTAACCAGTTTTTTTAGAGATACTGCAGTGTGGCAAAATTTAAAAGATAAAATTTTTCCTGCCATGTTTAAAGAATTGCCTAATGGACATATTTTGCGTGCATGGGTTCCTGCATGTTCCACAGGCGAAGAAGCAATTTCACTGGCAATTGTTTTTAGAGAAGCATTAGAAAAAGAAAATAATAATAAAAATTTAACATTGCAGATTTTTGCTACCGATTTAGATAGCGATGCAATTGAAATAGCACGTAAAAGTATTTATTCTGCAAACATTGTTGCCGATGTATCGCCAGAGCGAATAAGTAAATTTTTTACTAGTGCAGAAGACGGTTTTCGTGTAAATACAACTATTCGCGAAATGATTGTTTTTGCATCGCATAATGTTATTAAAGACCCCCCGTTTACTAAACTCGATTTTCTCTCGTGCCGAAATATGCTTATTTACATGGAAGCTGAATTGCAGAAAAAATTAATGGCTTTATTTCATTACAGCTTAAATGCTGATGGTATAATGTTATTAGGAAGCGCCGAAAACGAAAACTCCAATAATTCTATTTTTACTTCTATTGATACAAAATTAAAATTATACAAACGCTCAGTACCTTCAGCAACCACTGAATTATTAGATTTTCCAAGTTCCTTTTCTCATAAAAAAATTCAATCAGCCGAAACGGTAAAAGCTATTAAAGCTAACGATAGTATTCAGGCTCTTGCCGATGAACTATTGCTTCAACGTTTTGCGCCTGCTAGTGTGCTTATTAACGAACAAGGTGATATTTTATATATTACCGGACGCACAGGAAAATATTTAGAACCTGCTGCCGGAAAAGCTAACATGAATATATACGCCATGGCACGTGAAGGCTTGAGTACCCACTTAATGGG
>CAIQJL010000103.1 GCA_903872185.1 uncultured Bacteroidota bacterium
TATTAAAGGAAAATATCATGTAAAATTTGTTACAGGAGGAATTGAAGTTTCTTCTGTAATGCCTTACAATTGGTTTATCTCCATTAATAGATCTTTTCCAATAACAATAGATCCGACTATTACAATTGGTGGTTATACTGCAAATGGTATTACTTGGGATGGATATTTTACTGATAATAGATGGCAACAGATATATTCTGCAGGATTATTTACTGGAGGAGGAATGGCAAGTGGAGATATTATTACAGGGATAAGTACTTATTGTGGATCTTATGGTTGTGGTAATCCAACACAAACAGGTTGTGTCATACGAATGCAAAATACAGCATTATCATCTTTTGGAGGAACGGCTTATACAAATGGAGGGTATGTAAATAATTGGGCAGGTAATTTGACAATTACAGGAACTGGATGGTATAATCATGCATTTTCGACAAATTATACTTTTACAGGTAGTAATATAATTATAGATTATTCTATGGACATGTTAGGCTGGCTTTGTTTTGGACATAATTATTGGTCATGTTTTAGTCCTGTGGCTAATTCTAGTATATACACTGCAGCAACTACTGATATAGGAGATCCTAAAACACTAGCATCTGGGATTTTAAGTTCATATATTAATCAAATTCAAGTTACTTATATTACATGTCCAGTAATTTCTGCACCAACAGCAACTGCTGCTACTGGAATTACTTTTAGTAGTTTTTATGCAAACTGGAATGCTTCTGCCGGAGCAACAAGTTATTATTTAGATGTTGCTACAGATGCTGCTTTTACAACTTTTGTTACTGGATATAACAATAAAAATATAGGCAACGTTCTTATTTGTAATGTTACTGGGTTAGATTGCAGTAAAATTTATTATTATCGCGTAAGAGCGTTTAACGTATGCCCAAGTGGAAATTCAGGAACAATTACAGCAACCACTATTGCGGGTACACCATCTACTCCTATTGCAAATAATGCTTTTAATGTCTCAACTACTAGCTTTTTAGCTTACTGGTCGACAGTTGCAGCTACAACATATTATCTTGATGTGGCATCTGATGCTGGATTTACCAGCTTTGTTGCTGGTTATAATAATCTTAATGTTGGAAATGTCATTACTTATCCTGTTTCCGGCTTAAGCCAAAATACTACTTATTATTATAGGGTAAGAGCTGCTAATTCTTGTGGAACAACTGGAAATTCTGGCACAATTACAGTAACTACTACTGCTTGCACTGGATTAGTGTATACTCATCCTACAGCAGGAATTGCAGGTGAATTTGTTGGATCATGTGAGCAAGCAATATGTTCAGGGACATATTATGATGATGGTGGTGCTGCTGGAAATTATTCCGACAATATTGGAAATGCAGGTTTAGGTCAAGGTATTTATCGGATATTTTGTCCAAATTCAGTTGGACAATGTCTTACTGCAACATTTTCATTATTTGATACACAAGCTGGGCAAGATGTTTTAAGAGTAACAAATGGTTCTACGCAAAACAGCCCACTTATTTGGTCTGGTTCAGGTACAGCTGCTATTGGCCCTTTCACAGGAACAATTAATGGTTGTTTGGGATTTAGATTTTATTCAAATAATAACACTAACAGAGCTGGTTGGGCAGCTACTTTTAGCTCTGCTCCATGTGCGGGTGGCCCAACTGGCCTAACAAATAATGATTGCGCAACTTTTACTCAACTTTGTTCTAATGTTGCAGTTCCTGGAAATAGCACTGGACCTGGAATCGGCGCTGAAGCTTGTGGTGGCGGCGGTTGTCCTGCCGGAGGAGAAAATTACACTAACTGGTATGCTGTTCAATTTAATACATCAGGTACCTTTTCTTTAACTATTGCTCCAACAGTTGCAACTGATGATTATGATTATTCTATTTATGGTCCAAACGTTAACTGTAGTGCTATGGGTGCATCTATTAGATGTAGTGACGCTTCTGCTACTGGTAATACAGGCTTAGGAAATGGTGCAGTTGATTTAACTGAAAGTGCAGCAGGCGATAAATGGACTGCTCCAATGAATGTACTTGTTGGAGAGATTTATTATATAATGGTTGATGAATGGACTCCAACCGGAGCTGGTTATAATTTAAGTTTTGGAGGAACAGCTAATATGAGTTGTACACCAATACCTCTTCCAGTTGAAATGCTATCATTCAATGCTAAATATGA
>CAIQJL010000104.1 GCA_903872185.1 uncultured Bacteroidota bacterium
AGCTAATGAATTTTACACAATAATATCAGATGTTGAAAATAATAAATGTAAGGATATTGGCGAAATTTATTTAAAAGACAATTCATTAAACATAAATAAATCTCAAGACCAGCCTAATGTAAACATAGAAATCCGTAATAACGATTCCATCTGGATAGAAACATATATAAAATTTTTACTTACCGGAAATCTATCTTTGGAAAATGTTATAGCCTTAATAAATAAACATAGAAATAAATCAGGGTTAAGTATTCTAAAAAAATACCAATCAAGACACTTAATTGATATGGTAATTAACACTTCGTCAACAGAAATACTAAATGAAATTATTAAAAATAACAACTGATGGCATACACAAGTGATTTAAGAATTAAGAACCTTCTAAAAGAAGTACATCTTGAAGTTATTGAATGTCTAAAACCATTTGGGATAAATAATAGGGTACATCTAAGGATTTTTGACGAGTCAACAGAAGATAAAAAAATGTTTCGTGACGGTGGATTATCCTTTGAAGATCCTTTCATTAATTTACCACTGGGATCAAATGATGCTGGCTGGACTATTGATAATAAAGTCCCTTTAGTAATTGTGGAAGGCACATTTGGCACTGAAAGAGGTCAGTTTGGTGATGGACAATTAAATAGATTTAGTCATTCCGCAGGTGTAGCTCTAAATAATTATATTGGTGTTACTGTTGTGCCATTCAAGGGAGAATCGTATTCAAAAGATGGTACTGTTTTAAAAGATATACAATCAAGCGATAAGATTCGTCTTAAATATGCCAATCTCCATGTCGGCATGCTTGCTGGCGCACTTAAAATCTCCCAAAAAAATGTAGGGAAGTTTCTTATAATTGATCCCTATGATATTGATACATTAAAAACACTTGTTGTGGAAGCAGCAAAAGAATACTGTGGTCTTGAAAATAAAACCAAAGAAGTAATCACCTCCGTGCTAAGTAATATGACGAATGCATTAGGAAAAAAGAACTACGGAGAGAGCAGTGATCAGATTATATCAAAGTTATTTGACAATGACATGAAATTCCTTAGCACCCATTCAAGACTATACACACATAATTATGCAGCTTTGACTACATCCACAAAAAGAGATGGACATGGATTACTTGGAAAAAATTTAATCGAAATATATTCCACAGAGAATACGGTTTATTATGCTATCTTTATTAGACTATCTGGAAATGAAGTAAGAAGTCTTTCTGCAAAAAAATCTAAAGAATTTCAATATATCTTTAATCATCCTAAAGTTACGGTTAAAAGCTTTGACGATTTGATTTTCGAGGATAGTAAATTACAGGAAGAATGCTTGCAATTCCGTGGTGATAATCTTTTTCAAAATAGAAATAAAGAAATTATTAAAAAAATTCAGATAATGTTTAATAATGGTAAAATTAGGGTTAAATAGAAAAGTCCATTATTTTATAAAAGGGAAGAAGCTTGTTTAAAATATAATCATATTTATCACTAATTGAACTATAGCCTAAACTTTCAGCTTCATCTATATATTTTCTTATAAGGTCTTGATAATCCTCATTTTTTAGTTCCACAATTTCGTTCTCTTTGTTTAGTTCTTTACAAAAAGTAAATGCCAAAAAACACTGTGAATGCTTGTTTGTCTTATGTTGACTGGACGTCTTACTATTAGAAATGATTCGAGTTGGCTCTTCGGACGGTAGTAAGTATAGTTTTGAAGAAATTATTGCTTCTTGAATATTTCCCCAATGTTCAATATTGGGATGATGAAAAACAAGAACTAAAAATTTTCTAGGCTTTAAAACCCTATAACATTCGTCAAGGAATATTTTAAATCTATTTGTGAAATATGTTATATCCTTTTCCTGAAATTTGCTAACAATTAACTCATCATTTACATTTGTTTTCTTTTTCAACCATGATTCCCAAACTATATTAAGCTCGCTATAACTAATAACATCTGTATATGGAGGATCAGTGTATATAAAATCAATAGAGTTATCAGAAATGGACTTTAAATTATCAGCATTATCATCAGTGATTTTTATATTAGACTTATTTTTATTAATAAATATCTCTTTATTGGCTTTAATAATGAGATTTAATTTACTTAAGTAACTTTCTAATACGTTATTGTCTTTTATTAAGGGAGGAATATAAAAAGTTCCCATCTTAATTGATGTATTTTCATATGACCTATATCTACTAAGTAATGAGCAATTAAACAGAATGGATGTAAATGCAAAGAGAAATAGTTTTCTCATTTTTAAATCTTCAACGGTTGATATCTCATTAAATATAATAGATAACGCAGATAAATTTCTTGAGGAGTATAATTGAAATACCTTTTTAATTCCTTTTTTGAAATTTCTTTTTGGTTCTTGACCAAAGAGGTCGTCAGTAGGATAGAATAAGTTTTTGTGTAGTGAACTATTGAACAACTCAATATCTTTTTCGTCAGGTATTTTGTAGATTTTAGTATTTGAACACGAACATTTATAACAAATTCGTATTAGATCAAAACCAGTAAATACAGCATCTTTAGGTATTTTAAATTCCAGATCGTCCTTTATTGATTTGAATAATAACTCTTGAATATTTTCAGCAGAAATTTCCTTAGAAGATAACCTTTGTGAAATAATGAAAAAACTTACATTAGCAGTCTTGCCACATGTGCATGATGTTTTATATAAATCTGCTATTTTTTTTGCTAATCTCTCTTTGAACTCATTTATTACCTCTGCATTTTTATCGACATTATATTTGGTGGTATATCCTTCTGAAATATGACAACATATAGGACTTATGTCATTAATAATTGCATTGCGATTTCTCAATATAGAAGCTACACCAACTGTTCCAGTACCACCAAAAGGATCTAATATAATTTCATTTTCTTTACTATACTTGTCAATGAAGAATATTATTGGCTCCAGTGGCTGTTTAGTCCAATAAGGATGCAAATTAAAAATAGAACCAGACTTCGTATATTTAAAATCCATTTTCTAAATTTTTGAAAGAATCATTATCCTTTCAGATTTAATATTAGTAGTGGTTTTCTGTACAGATTTATTAGCAGGTATAGTATCATTAACAATTGCATGAAACTTAAAACCTTTTTCTAATAAAATTGGCTTCAATTCTTCAGCAGTGTTAATAACATTTTTACCTTTAAAATGATCTCCAACAATTAAAATACATCTACCATTAGGTTTTAATACACGGTGCAATTCATTAAAAACAAGTGACATTTCTTGAAGGTAATTTGTGAAATCTTGAATCAAGATTTTAGAAAGAGCTTTTTTTTCCGCTTCATCATAAACTCCCATAATTGCTAATCTCAAGCGGTGAGAGCTAACATAATCTAAAGTATTAAAATATGGAGGGCTTGAAATTATATGATCTACACTGCAATCTTCTAGGGAAAGTTTTCTCGAATCTTCTAATAAAACAGTCATGTCCTCCATATGAGAAAAACTTGTTTTATAAGTTCTTTTTATTTTCTCAATCAATCTTGGTTTTAATTCTCTATATTCTCCTTTGTCATCAGGTCTTGGTTTATAAGGCAAAGTCCATGCACAAGGCTTTGATAAATGCCCTGGTCGATGCCCTTGACTTATCCCAACTAAACAACCATGCAAAAAAGTTTGTTTGTCATTTTTTAATACTTCCAAAGTGTAAAGAATTTCCTTCAAAGTTTCTTCGTTATAATATTCTTTAACCCAATCTGGAATTTTATCAAGACTAATTTTGGATGTATCAATATTTATATTTTTAACATAATCAATAAGTTCCTGTAGGTTTTTTTGGTTATCTTGTTTTGCAGCAGATATACAAATCGCATAAGGATTCAAGTCTACTCCAATGGATTTTCTTCCTAACAATGCAGCCTCTGTCGGAATAGTTCCGATTCCACAAAAAGGATCTAAAACAGTTTCCCCCTTTTTAGTTGAATATTTTATCAGAAAATGAGCAAATGAAGGTTTTATACGTCCAACATAAGGTGCTATTCTATGAATTGAATTTCCCCAACTTTGCAAGCCAAATAAACCTGTCTTCCATTCAATCTTAGAAATATTTTTTATAACTGATATTGTTGATAAATCATATTCTGGCGTCACCAAGAGTTCTTTCAATTCGTATTGCATTTTACTTTTTATTATTATTTGTGAAATTTACTTTTTCTTCTGCAAGTTTTAACGCTTCAATTGCAATATCTTCATCTTTTACCTCATAATAAAGTTTGTCACTTAAATAAAATATTTTAATAAGATTACCATTGTCTTTATAAAATTGCGAGAGGTCATTTATTTGTCCCTTAGTTGGTAAGCGGTCACATCTTTCAATTTTACTTAACAAAGCAGGATCAATGTTAATTGCAGCAGCAACTTCTCTTAAAAGTAACCCTTCTTTTTCACGAAGTTCACGCAAAAGTTCACCAACGTTTTTCATTGAATAAAAATGACCTGACAATATTTGTCAAATATAATCAAAATTTGTTTTAGGAAATAATTTTATTAGTAAAAATGATTAATTGCAAAAAATACTGATAAACAATTACTTTAAAAAATCAACAATGCTTTATCTATAAATTTGAGATAATCTCCCTTATCCAAAAGCTTCCATTTCCATTTGCTTTTGTGTTAGCCACCTTTTTCAATGTTTATTTCATACAAATACTTAACCGCATAACCTATGCGTTCTACTTCTTTTACTTTGCTTCATATTAATTTAATAAATAAGAAATATGAAAGCAAAAGAATCTTTAGAATTGCCAGTTTACGAACTGGATTATGAATTGGTAAGAACCTATTCTGTAAAAAAAGAAATTGAAGAAGACCAGCCAAGGCAAGGAGCAAATTATGTTACATTTTCACCAGATTTAAAATTTATTGTTTGTGGTTATTTAAATGGGGTTGTAGTTTTTTATGATTACAAAACAGCAGAAGTAATTAAAAAGATACGTTCTCACACTGCAAAGGTAATGCATATAGAATTTAACCGTTCAGGTGACTTAATGTGTTCCGCAGGGGCTGACAATAACATTATTTTGTATGATGTTAACAAATTCAATGTTATTGATAAAATTAGGCATCCAAAGTTTCATAATGAAAATGAAATGTATGAAATCCGATTTTGCCTTTTCTCTGATGATAATATGACTTTGTATTATGGTACAAACTCTGGTTGTCTCTTTTGTCATGATCTGTTTTCTGTAGATGAATCAAGAGTAATTGTGAGTCCAAAAGACATGTACCCTCCACAACCCTATTTTTTAACATCTGGGATATTTTCTCCAGATGAGAAGTATATAGTTTTTGCAAGTGGTTATTCTTTGAAATTTGTAAATCTTGAAACAAATAAAGTTGAAAAAATGCTTGGTGTAACTGAACATTTTATAAATGATTTTCAATTTGTACCTGGGAATCCTGATTTAATTGCAACCTGGTCACAAAATGGAATAATAACATTTTGGAATAATAAGACAAATAAAAAACTTGTTTCTTTTGAAGCTGGCGATGACCATTATTGCCACATCAGCTTTTCAAAATCTGGGAAATACCTTGCATCTGCTAATTGTGGGAACATTGTTAAAGTTTGGGATGCACAAACAAAACTCTTACTTACTGAGATTAAAACAAAAATAAATTTCGATTCAGTTTGTGAAGGACACAACGGAGCTGTTAAAACGCTTACATTTTTACCAGAAGAAGATTTACTATTAACTGGAAGTCTTGATGGTACAGCAAAGTTGTGGAGATTAATTAAAAAGTAATTAAATAATAATGAAGGAAAAACTATATTTTTCCTTCATTATTATTACATTTATAAGAAAAATTTTACATTAAA
>CAIQJL010000105.1 GCA_903872185.1 uncultured Bacteroidota bacterium
GTAGATCTTGCACCAACCCCAAATTTAGGACCTGATTTAGCTGTTTGTCCTGGTTTTCCTATTACGTTAAATGCCCCAGCGGGATTTACCTCATATCAGTGGCAATCAACAACTACTGTTAGTTTTTTTGGTACTCCAACTGGTTGGGCGAATATTGCTGGTGCAAATACCAATACTTATACAGCTTCGCCCGGTGTAACAACCTACTATCAGGTAATAGTAACTAGTTCTAATGGATGCCAAGGAACAGATATAATTAAAGTTACAATTGGAGGGGCTTTTTCTGGAGCTCTCGCTTCGCCGCAAACTGTATGTGCCGGAAGTAGTTCAACTTTGTCGGTACCGGGAAGTATTACGTCTTATAACTGGACTGGCGGACCAACTAATAGTTCGTGGGTTGTTACTCCAGCAACAACGACGACTTATACAGTTACTAGCACCACAGCAGGTTGTACCGGACCTTCAGATGTAACCATTGTTGTTGCTCCATTGCCAATTGTTACGGCAACGGCATCTAATTTAGTTCCATGTCCGGGCGATGTTGTGAATCTGGTTTCAACCCCAACTTCATCATCAAATAGCCTTTCTGAAGATTTTGAAGGCGCGACAAATATTTTCACATTAGTTAATGGCACTAAAAATAAGTGGTATCATGGAACAGCTGCCTTTGCTTCAGGCACAAAAGGTTTATATATTGGGACTTTAGCAACGAATAACAATTATGAAATAGGCGGAACGATTATTCCTGTTCCTATTGCGGCAACTAATTTTGCATATAAAGATCTTTCAATAACAAGTTATTGTTCATCTAATTTGACATACAAGTGGAAATGTAATGGCCAGGTTGGTAAAGCAGAATTAAGTGTTTGGTTGGTACCGACTACGTATACTCCAGTAGCAGGAACCGCAATTACTGCAGGAGCTGGAAATATTTTAATCGGTGGCCCATTTTATGGACAAATAACTTATCAGAATGTTAGTTTTAACATGACGCCCTATGCGGGCCAGACACTAAGATTGGTTTATCAATGGATGAATTTACCGAATGCATTACTTGGTGCACCGGTAGTTGCTAATCCTGCTGCTTCAATAGATGATTTTGCATTTACAGAATCTAATAATTATTCGTATTCTTGGACCTCGGTTCCCGCAGGATTTACATCAACTGCTCAATCTCCTGCAGTATCGCCACTTGTAAACACAACCTATAACCTTACAACTACTCGTTGTGACGGTTGCTCTAATACTGCCACTGCTTCTGTAACAATGTGTTCAACACCTCAAATTCCTGTTGCAAATTTTTCAGTAAGCGATACAACTATTTGTGTTGGTTCTTGTGTTGATTTTACCGATCTTTCAACGGGGGCTCCAACTTCTTGGAACTGGGCTTTTGCAGGTGCTGCAACAGCTTCTTCAACAGTACAGAATCCTACGGGCATTTGTTATAATACAGTTGGGAGTTATAATGTAACATTAACAGCCACTAATAGTAATGGTACAAATACAATAATTAAAAATTTATTTATCATTGTTATCCCTCAAGTAACTCCAATATTTACAGCTGTTGGACCTTTTTGTGCCGGAACAACAATTTCTGCATTATCAACCATTTCAACAAATGGAATAACAGGCTCGTGGAGTCCTGCTATAAATAATGCAACAACTACAACTTATACCTTTACTCCTACAGCTGGTCAATGTGCAACCACAACTACATTAACGATTACAGTTAATTCAAGCGTAACCCCAGCGTTTGCTCCTGCTGGAGCTTATTGTACAGGTTCAGCTATACCTGCTTTGCCAACAACTTCAACAAATGGTATTAATGGTACATGGAGTCCTGCAATTAATAATACAACAACCACAACTTATACATTTACCCCAACTGCGGGTCAATGTGCTTCAACAGCTTCAATAATAATTACAGTTAGCTCTAGCATAACCCCTACCTTCACTGCGGTAACACCAATTTGTTCAGGTGCGACGTTAGCTGCTTTGCCAACTATATCCAATAATGGAATAACAGGAGCATGGTCACCTACATTAAATAATACGGCTACAACAACGTATACATTTACTCCAAATGCTGGTCAATGTGCAGTTTCAACAACGCTAATAATTACAGTTAATTTACCCATAACACCAAATTTTGCGGCAATATCTGCAATATGTTCTGGGACAACAGCTCCTGTTTTGGGAACAACTTCTCCAAATGGAATAATTGGAACATGGAGCCCTTCAGTTATTAATAATTCAACAACCGGAACATATTTATTTACTCCAGATGCAGGTCAATGTGCATTAACGCAATCTATACCTGTAACTGTAAATGTTTTACCAACTGCTTCTGCAGGAGGAGATCAGGTATTAACTTGTGCTATAACTTCCTTAACAGTTAATGGTTCGGGATCATCATCGGGAGCAAATTTTTCATATACATGGTCAACAACGGGGGGTAATTTTGTTTCGGGCAATACAACATCCTCACCAATTGTAAATCAGGCAGGAACGTATATTGTTACGGTTACCAATACGGCAACTAGCTGCGCGGCGACTGATCAAATGATTGTTACAAGCAATACTACCCCACCGGTTGCTTCGGCCGGTTTAGATTTAATGCTTTCATGCACTGCTTCTAATATTAATTTAGACGGGTCCGGTTCAAGTTCTGGTGTAAGTTTTAGTTATTCCTGGTCAACCTCTGGGGGAAATATTGTTTCGGGTGCAACTACTATTAATCCAGCAATTAACCAGGCGGGCACATATACAATTACAGTAACAAATATTACAAATGGATGTACCATAACTGATGCAGTTGTAGTAACAAATAATAGTGCGGCCCCAACTGCTTCTGGTGGCCCTGATAAGATTTTAACCTGTACAGTTAATAGTGTAATACTTGATGGTTCTGCCTCATCTTCTGGAGTGGGAATAACATATGGCTGGTCGACAATTGGAGGAAATATCGTTTCGGGAGCAACAACAACTAGTCCATCAGTTAATCAGGCTGGGACATATTCAATTACTGTTACCAATACAGCAAATGGATGTTCGTCTATAGATTTAGTAACTGTAACAAATAACATGGTATTGCCTACTGCATCAGCAGGAGCTGATAAAATGCTTACCTGTATAGTAACTTCTACAACAATTGATGGGTCTGGATCAAGTTCAGGTTTAAATTATACCTATGCCTGGTCAACTACTGGAGGCAGTTTTGTGTCGGGAAATACAACAGCTTCACCAGTTGTAAATCAGACAGGAACTTATACGGTTACGGTTACAAATACAACAACAGGATGTACTTCAACCGATCAGATGCAAGTAACAAATAACACAATATTACCAACAGCTTCAGCAGGTGCTGATATGTTTATTGCTTGTGTTATAAATACTATAACAATTGATGGATCAGGCTCTTCAGCTGGTTCAAATTATAGTTATAATTGGTCAACAATTGGTGGTAGTTTTGTTTCTGGGAATAATACTTCTTCTCCTACCGTTAATCAAATAGGAACATATTCGGTAACTGTTACTAACGCAATAAATGGTTGTACAGCAACAGATCAAATGGTTGTTACAAACAATTCTACTTATCCTGTTGCAACAATTAACCAAATAAATATTCTTTGTCATGGGCAATTAAATGGCTCTATTAATTTAACGGTAAACGGAGGAAATCCACCATATCAATATTTATGGTCAAATCAAGCAACAACAGAAGATATTTCAGGAATAGGTGCTGGAGTTTATTCTGTCTTTGTGTCGGATTTATATGGATGTACAACTTCAACAGGAACTACCATAATAGAACCTTCAGAATTTTATATAAGTACAAATCCAAGCTTGTCTACTTGTTATAATCAGCCGGTTAATTTAACTGTAAGTGCAACTGGTGGAACAGGCCCGGGTTATAATTATTATTGGTCTAATGGATTAAATGGAAGTGCGATAACAATTACTCCAACTACTACTTCTACATATACAGTTACAGCCACTGACCAAAACCTTTGTTCATCAACAGCAAATGTTATTGTTTATGTTTCTCAACCTATAAGCATTAATTTGATTTCAAATATTGATAGTGTCTGTCCAGGCGAACCTGTTTTACTTACACCTATTGTTACGGGCGGGGTAGGGCCTCCTTATACAATAATTAATCAGGATGGTAATATTGTTACTCCACCAATTTATGTTTATCCTCAAACTTCAGGAAATTATTCAGTTTCTGTGCAGGATGCTTGTGGAACACAAGACGTAGGAAGTGTTTTTATTAAGGTTTTACCATTACCTTTAGCTGGATTTTTAGCTGATTCTATAGCAGGATGCGAACCTTTTACGGTTCACTTTAATGAGCTATATCCGATAGATGGAAGAACTTTTGTTTGGGATTTTGGTGATAATGAAAATCTTTCGCTTGCACACAATCCGGTTCATACCTACACAAGACCAGGAGTTTTTACAGTTACGTTAACTGTAACTTCAAAATGGGGTTGTAAAACAATATTACAATATTCAAATATGATAATTGTTTATCCTAAGCCAAATGCCCAGTTTTCTTGGGCGCCAGAGTTTGCATCAGTAATAAAACCAATAATTGATTTTAATAATTTAACATCAAACGGTAGTAATTATATTTGGACATTTGGAGACGGTGATTCCACAAATCAAGTAAATCCAGAACATCGCTTTCCGGGTGCAGGTTCATGGCCGGTTCAGTTAATTGCTATTTCGAATATGGGTTGTAGGGATACTGTGATGTATCCGCTAGAAATAGAAGAAGAGAATACTTTATACGCCCCATCAGCTTTTTCTCCGGACAATGATAATGTAAATGATTATTTTTTTGTTACAGGAACAGGAATAGATAAAAATAATTTTCTTTTAAATATTTTTGATCGTTGGGGAGAGGTAATATTTACATCAACTGATATTGAAAGAACCTGGAATGGTTGTGTAAAAAACACTTTGAATAAGGTTCCAGTTGGAACATATACCTGGCTTGTAATATATAAAGATTCAAAGGGAATAAGGCGCGAAAAATCGGGGCCAGTGACAATAATAAGATAATAGAAAAAAATATTTTTAGTGGTTAAAAACAAGAGAAGAATTTGTTTTTAACCACTATTTTTCTATTTGTTATAAATTCTTTTTTTTGTAACATTTGATAAGACTTTTGAAAAGTATCAAAATATGGGGCAGCCTTTTTGTGTTATTATCGAAATAATAAAGTGTGATAATATTCTAATAACAGTATGTGATTATTTAAAATATGGTAATTGCAGAAATATTTGAATTAAAATTACAAGCAATATAAAGAAATCGCCAAAATAATTCTTTTTAATTGATGATATTGAGATTGAAATAAAAAATGAAAGAGGGATTAATAAAAAAGCTAACATCTCTTTGTCAGAATAAGGGCTTAAGATAGCTGCAGAAAAAACAAGAAATGAAACAAGAAAAGTAAAGAAATACCTTCTAATTACTATCTTTTTTAAACTGCCGGAAAAAAATGTTTTAATAATACTCCAAAATGCAAACAGTCCTAAGAATGACCACCATGAGATCTGTTTAATACCCGCTAGTTTAAAGTATGAAATTGAAAAAGCGTTGTTTAAAAATGAATAAAGAGACTGTTCCTGATTTAGCATTAAAAATAGAGCATGTGTAAATATAAATGGAAGAAAAAGGCCTGCCAATACTGTAAAAAATTCTCTTAAGCTAAATGAGCGGAGTAAAACAATTCCAACCCAACAGATAAATAATAAGAGTATAGAAGGAAAATAAATTAATGCAGATAACCCGGTTAAGAAACCGGCATTAAAAACAAGTCTAAAAACTCTGTTTTGATGATAAACTTCAAATAAATTTCTAATAATAAAAATAAAAATAAAAAGAGCAATAAGTGATGATCCTGTAGAGGAAATCCACATTATTTGACTAGATAATGAAATGAAAAAGACTGTTGGTAAAACATTTCCAGTTGTGCCGTGAAAGTAACGTGTTGTAAATGGGATTAATATTAATGAAATAATTATAATCGTTGTTATTGCAATTAAACCACCCCAAGGAGAATAAAACATTTCCTGAGGTAATAAAGAAAGCAGTATGCTTTTATCGTTGTTCCAGGTTATTGGATTAATGCCTAAAAAAAATGACCACCATCCAGCGATTACAATCAGTGGAATAATAATAAAGTTTGAAGGAACTGATGTGTGAACTAGTTTTGAAAACATAGCTTTATTTAAACTCGTAACCTATGTCTTTTCTATAATAAATACCCTCAAATGAAATATTGTTAAGGGTTTCTACAGAGGTTTTTACGGCTTCAGTAATGTTTTTACCTGACGAACTTACCGCTAAAACTCTACCTCCATTAGTAATGATTTCATGATTATTTAAAGTAGTTCCAGAATGAAAAACTAAACTATCTGTATTATTTGTTAAGCCTTTTATAGCCTTGCCTTTTTCAAATTGTTCTGGGTATCCTTTCGATGCAGCTATAATAGTTGCAAAAGCATCTTTTTTAATTTTAATTATTTGCTGATCTAATTTGTTTAATGCGGTTGCTTCTAATAAATCAACAAAATCGTTTTCAATTCTTGGAATAACAACCTCTGTTTCTGGGTCGCCCATTCTTATATTATATTCTATAACAAATGGATTACCATTAGAAATCATTAGGCCAATAAAAATGAATCCTTTAAAAGTTATATTCTCAGCCCTTAAACCATGAATTGTACGATGAATAACTAATGTGTCTATTTTTTTATGTAATTCGGGAGTTAAAAAAGGAACTGGAGAAACGGCTCCCATGCCACCTGTATTTAATCCTGTGTCGCCTTCACCAATACGTTTATAATCTTTTGCTTCTGGAAGTAACACATAATTTAGCCCATCTGTAAGTACAAATGTTGACATTTCTATGCCTTCCATAAACTGCTCTATAACTACAGTTTTTCCCGCTTCGCCGAATTTTCCATTTAGAATATCTTTCAATGAATTAATTGCTTCTTCTCTGTCGTTAATTATTAAAACGCCTTTTCCCGAAGCTAAGCCATCTGCTTTTAATACATATGGAGGGTTAAATGAGGATAAAAAAGCTATTCCTTCTTCTAGATTATGCTCGGTAACAATATGGTATTTAGCTGTTGGAATATTGTATTTTACCATAAATTGCTTTGAAAAAGATTTACTGCCCTCTAGTCTGGCACCAGATTTATTTGGGGCAATAATTAAAACATCTTTTAATTGAAGATCATTTTCAAAAAAGTCGGTAATTCCGTTTACAATAGGATCTTCTGGACCAACTAAAACCATATTAATATGGTTATTTAAAACAGCTGTTTTTATTGCGTCAAAATCATTAATAGAAAGTGGAATGTTTTCAGCAATTTCAGAAGTTCCAGCATTTCCCGGAGCAACAAAAAGGTTATTAACCCTAGAGCTTTGTTTTATTTTCCAAGCAAA
Organism: uncultured Bacteroidota bacterium; assembly: GCA_903872185.1. Lineage (GTDB taxonomy): Bacteria > Bacteroidota > Bacteroidia > Bacteroidales > GWA2-32-17 > GWA2-32-17. The sequence goes on from CAIQJL010000105.1 coordinate 7,471, forward strand.
AGCGTGTTCTCTTGCTCCAGAGCCAATAATTAGAATGTTATATTTTAAACTCATTTTTATTGCTTTAATTCTTCAAACGTACCCAATTTTTTTCAAACTCAAATAAATTATTTTAAAAGTTTGTATCTTATTTTAAGAGATTTAAACAAAAACACAAATGATGAACAGGCAGTAAAGATAGCTACCGCAATAAGTATTATTGCGAGTCTTGTCCATTGTTCACCATAAGCTTGACGTTCTTCAACAGATACAATAATAGTTCTAATCCATTCTAGCGAGGCTATAATAAGAAGAAGTTGAATTATTCTTGCTGCCCATATTTTTTTTATAAATAAGATAAATGGTAAGGCAATAATTAAAACAACAATAAAATATAGCCCTGTTCTTAAAAAGTGTGCACCAATTAGTAAAAACGAGATAAAAACAGGTGAGAGCTTTAGACCATTCATGTAAATTGTTATTTGCTGTAAATTTTGTATAGCCAAATTGCTCCACCAATAAGAGCTATTCCAACTAAAATTGTAATACTAATTTTTATCCAACTCCATGGACGTTCGCCCTGAACTTCTCCGGTACGACCATTAACAAGAAAACGATAAATTTTTTCATTATAACGATATGCACTTATCCAAACAGGTAAAAGAATATGTTTAAAAGTAACATCATTATATGTTGTGCTCAATGTTGAAATTCTTTGGTGGTCACCTCCTATGTCATTGTTAATCGTATCTCGAATAACAGGTTCCATTTTTGTCTTTGCATCAGTAAAACCATCTTTCATGTCAACCTGATATGTTTCAGTTCTAAAGCCGCTTAAGAATTTTTCGTCATAATTTATTAACTCTTTTAAATCCCATGGCTCAAGTTTTTCGGTATGTTTTTTTGGAAGTGATTTACTTGCTAGCACTAATATGTCATCGAATACGTTGTTAACAGTGCCACTAACAGAATGCCATCTGGTTTTTGTTACTGTTCTGGTTTTTGTTACCGATTTTCCGTTTTCGGTTGTTGTATATGTTTCGGTTGCCTGATAATCATCTCCGCGTTCACCGGTATAACGAGTTTGAGTGTTTGAATCGTAAGTCCAGTAAGGAATATACATTCCTTTTAGCTTTTCTTGTTGTGTAGCAAACTTTTTTAAATCGGAAGGAGCAAACCATAATTTTCGTAACCACGTTTGAAATTGATTAAATGCTTTATTTGTATCAATTTTAAAAGGAAGCAATGATCCAGGTTTTACAATAGATTGTGTTGTTGGATTATTAACAACTAGCACACTTCCGCAAAAAGCACATAATTCCGAAACAATATTTGGATCGAAAGTAGTTTGTGCGCCACAACCTTCACAACGGACTGTGCTTATTTCCTGTTTTTGAATATCGGAAAATTTTTCGACAATAAAAGTATCAAAATCAATTTCCTGAACGGCGTCATTTTTTGTTTCTATTTCGTTTTCTGCACCGCAATATTCACATTTTAATGCTAAGGTTCCTGGGGCAAACATTAATTTAGCAGCACAGTTTTTACAAGTTACCTCTGCTTGATTTGTTGTAGAAAGCTTTACTTCTTCTTCCATATAAATTATAAGTTGTTTTAACTTTTTGTCATATTGAGTGGAGTATTAGGTTTTTTTATTTATTCCACATCATGTTTCTAGTCCTTAGAAAAGCCAAGGATAATCCCTCAACATGACAAGTAACTTTGTTTTAAAAAATACCGGTTGAAGTTTTCTTCAACCGGTTATTATAAAATTATTGTTGTGGTGGAATTGGTGGAGCAGGAGGCATTGGTGGTGGAACCGCTCCAAACACAGAAATAAGTTCACCTACATTACCGGCAGCTTCCCAACCTGCCATTCCCTGACGCCAAACTAGTGTTTCTTTCGTTAGCTGGTTTTGCATTACCATTTGTTTTAATGCATTCAGATCATATGGTCCAGCTTGTTGGCCGTTAATTACAGCATGAAATGCAAGTGCTGGTGGCATTGGAGGAGGTGCTTGTGCACTTTGTTGTTGAGGTTGTTGAGCTTGATTCATTGCCCCCATCATTTGATTTGCCATTCCAAAACCCATTCCCATTCCCATTCCAGCAGCTGCACCGCCACCATTAGGATTTTCGGCTGCTGCTGTCATTGCTGAAGCTGCAGAAAATTGAGTAAATTTTCCCATATCACCAATAATTCCCATGCTTGAGCGTTTGTCTAATGCTTCTTCTACATTTGGCGGTAATGAAATATTGGTAATTAAAAATTTATTAAGTTCAATTCCGTATTCCATAAATTCTGGTTTAATTTTGTCTTCACAGAATTTAGATACTTCGTTATAATTTGCAGCCATATCCAATACCAGAATTTTACTTTCGGCAATGGCATCTGTAAAACGAGTTACTGCAATATTTTTTAATTGTTCGGTAATTTTTTCGGTAGTAAATTCACCATCTGTTCCAACAACTTCTTTAATGAACTTAACAGGATCGCCAACTTTCATCGTATAGCTTCCAAAAGCACGAATACGAATTGGACCAAATTCAGCATCACGAAGCATAATTGGGTTTGGGGTTCCCCATTTAAGATCTGTAAATGTTTTTGTGTTTAAAAAATATACTTCTGCTTTAAACGGTGAATTAAAACCATATTTCCATCCTTTTAAAGTTGCTAAAATAGGTAGATTTTCTGTTGTTAAAGTATACATACCAGGTTTAAAAACGTCGGCAAGTTGACCTTCGTTAATAAAAACAGCTACCTGTGTTTCTCTTACAGTTAGTTTTGCTCCGTTTTTTAGTTCGTTGTTACGACGATCAAAACGATGCACCATTACGTTATTTGTTGGATCCAACCATTCTACGATGTCTATGAATTCCGCTTTCAATTTATCAAAAATTCCCATGTTTTTTGGTTTTTAAGGGTTATTATTAATTATTATAATGCTCTATCTATAAATAAAATGCCATTTAAATGGTCAATTTCGTGTTGAAAAATTATTGCAGTAAAATTTGTTCCTGAATAACCTTCTACAATTTCTGATTGGTGTGTTCCGTCAAGTAAATCGTATTCAACTCCCACAGCAGCAAAACGAACAGTTGTTTTGGTAACACCAGGAATAGAAAGACAGCCATCTCCGGCAAAATTTATAATTTTTGAAGTTGTGTTTACTATTCGTGGATTTAAATAAACTTCAACTGGTTTACCAATTTTATCAAGGCGTTTAACTAAAATAATATTTCTGTTAATACCAACTTGAGGAGCTGCAATTCCAACTCCACCAGATGAA
>CAIQJL010000106.1 GCA_903872185.1 uncultured Bacteroidota bacterium
AATGGGGGTCTTTTTCTGTTTGCAGAGAAGGGTGGCCTGTGTGAAGACACGAACCATGGAATTCGATTAACATTTACCGTCATTGTGAGTCCATGATTAATGGACGTGACAATCTGAGCTGTTTCCCAAAGGGAGTAAATAAACTTTAGCTTGGGTTATTTAAGTGTTTTTTCAATAATGATGAAATACAATCTTTTAATAATGGTATTTTTAAAGAGCAAATGTCAAATACAACTTCATGTTCTAGTTGTTCGTAATGGTGTGAAACATAATCTCTAAAGCGAATAACATTTAATATTTCAGGATAAGTCAAATCATCAATTACAAATGAATGTTTTTGCGAAATGCGTTTAAAATTTTCACCTAATGCCTGCAATCTCATTAATACTGCATCATATAGCGCACCATCATTTAATGTAAAAAAATGCTCTGCATTTTGAGCATCTTTAAAATATTTTTCTATCGCTTCAATGTGCTCAATGCAAGTAGTTAGTTTTGAAAATATAACATCGTTATACATAAACAATATCTTTGTTAATTAAACGAATAAATCGTTCAGATAAACCATTATGTTTAGTAACTAAGTCAATTTTGGTTTTAAATTTGGCCTCTAAATAATCTAACAATGAGAAATAATTTCCTAATGTTTTTATTTTTGTGTTTACTAAAAGATCAATGTCGCTGGTAGCGGTTTCTTCTCCTCTTGCATATGATCCAAACAAGGCAATTTCCTCAACTCCAAACTGCTCCTGTAAATATGGTTTTTCAGCTTTAATTGATTCTATTATGTCTTGTCTGTTCATGTATGCAAATTTACACGAATTTTTAATTATTTGCAAAAGTAAAATTCAGGCACAACTACCCAATTGCATAAATGGAATCAATAATTATTCATCCTGAGGTGCAAAGTGAACTCGAAGGATGATGCTGGAAACAACCTATTACTTCTCGATCCGCCGCGGCTGACGAAGTAGCATTGTTATTAATGAGACGGAGCCTTACGACAAGCTGAAGGGAGCAATCTGCTTAATGTTGTGTGTTTAAGTTACAAACTTGCGCCAATTGAAGTTGCACTTCCTCCGCCTCTGCGTAGCGGCAGACGAAGTTATATTTCCCTCAGAGTCTCTTTTTAGTAATTCTAAAAAAATCATGAATTTATAAAGGACTCTGAGATTGGAAATGCACAGAGTCCCTTACAGGAGACTCTGTGGTACTTTAGGATGAGGAAATCCTAATCGTCATTGTGAGTCCATGATTAGTGGACGTGACAATCTGAACTTGCGCCAATTGGTGGGGCCTGTCGAAGTCTATTAACAAAACAGTTAGAACAAAATTTTTATTTTTGCTAATTTTAATTTAAGATAATTGGCATTAATTCAGCAGAATATGATTAGTAATGTAAAAACAATAATGTAAAAAGTGAAATTATTTTCACATAAACATAAAAAGTTTTCAACAGTAATATTATCTTTACCTTTTAAAACTAAAAATTTATCCAAGATTATGGAAATTAATATAACGAAAACAGAAATCGAACAGTCAGGCCAATTGTTTGCAAATGAAAAGATAAAGTGGGAAAATCCTAAAGTAAAGGAAATCTCCATATTAAATACTTTAGATGGTGGTGGTCCAAATGAAGATGGTTTGTTCTTACCATCAGGAAGTTAAATATAAAACAAATAAAATGAAAAAAACGATAATAATTATTTTACAAATTTTATTTTTTGTAAATATTTCATTTAGTCAAAACTATTTATTCTCTTCTCATTTTACCGGAGTTGGTGTAAATTCGCCAGTTAAAGTTGCATATGATAGTCTTTCAAATTATTATAGCGTAGGAGGGTATAGCGGCTCAGTTACTGAAGGTGCTTTTATATTGACTTCGAATAACTCTAGTACTGATATTTTTATATCTAAACATGACAATAATGGGAATCTTCTTTGGTTAAAAACAATTGGCAGTAAACTTTCTGAAGCTGCAACTAATGTTGTTTTAAACTCACAACAAAATTGCATATATGTTTCTGGTGTTTTTCAGGATACCTGTTCATTTGGTGCTTTAAATTTAATTGCAGATGGTGTTGATGGATTTGTAGCAAAATATGATTTAAATGGTAGTTTAATATGGGCAAAAAGAATTGTAACTGGTGTCAACACACAGAATATTACATCTATATTAATTGATGAAAATGATAATTTAATTTGTGTTGGTAAATACGCTAATTCTGCTACTTTTGATGGAGGTATTACTTTACTAGGAAATGCGTTTTCTTCCTCTTTTGTAGCAAAATATGACTTAAATGGAACACTCCTTTGGGCAAAAGGTTATACTGCAAATGATAATAATAATTTTTTTAATAGCATTACTCGTATTTCTAATGGTTACGCTATTCTTGGAAGAATAAAAGGTACTATAACCTTAGATTTAGGTGCTGTTTCTTCTCAAAATGTTGCTTTTTTAAATGTTTTTTTATATGCAATTGATGATAATGGTAATGGCATTTGGGTTAGAAAATTAGGTGGTAACACAGCAAATGATTATGGAATAACTTCAATATCTGATTTAAATAGTATTTATTGTTTAGCTAGTTCGGGAAGTTCAACATATCAAATTGATTCAACAGCTGTAAATACAATAACTAAAACTGTTGGAAATAGTGGGGCGGGTGATATGTTGCTTTTTAAATATGATAATTTAGGCCGTTATAAATGGAATAAAAGATTTGGTTCAACAGGAACTGATAACGGTAATGGTATTTCATTAAAAAACGGGAATCTACTTTTAACTGGTAGTTATGCTGCAAATATTTCGTTTGGTACTTTTAACTTAACAACTGCTGGTGGGAATGATGTTTTTATTAGTAAAATAGATACGAATGGAATTGTTCAAAATGCATTCAAACTTGGTAATACCGGAGCAGATGTTGGCCAAGCCTGCATAATTGATGTTGATGACAACTTTGTTATTACAGGCGATTTTACTTCTCCAACTCTAACAATTGGTGCAACAACATTAACTAATCCAAATCCACCAACTAAAGATGCTTTTATCGCTAAATGGGGTTGCCCAAAAGTAACACGTACATTTGTTACCGATTCTGTTTCTTGTTTAGGGGGTAACAATGGGCAAATTACTGTAAACCCAGGTGCAATGACAGCATATTTATGGAGTAATGGTGGCACAACACAAACCATTACTGGGTTAGCGGCTGGCAAATATAAAGTTACAATTACTGGTTTATATGGTTGTAAGTATATTGATTCGGTTTCTATTACTAACAAAGTACCTTTATTAACAACTGTGCCTAATGCAACCAATCAGATTAATTGTGCTGCTGGTAATAATGGTGTTGGCGTTGTAGTTGCTAATTATGGTAAAGCACCTTATACATATTTGTGGGATAATGGTGTAACAAATGATACTGTTATAAATTTAACGGTTGGTATGCACTATGTTACAACAACTGATGGTTGTTTAAGCAAGAAAGATAGTGTAAGTATATCAAATATAACTACATTACATGCTTCTTTATCAGCTCATTCTGCATTACTTATTTGTGCTGCTGATAATAATGGAGAAGCAACTGTTGTCACAACAAATGGTGTTGCTCCTATAACATATAACTGGAGTGATGGTATATATTTAACCCCAATACGTAATAATTTAGATACAGGATGGCATTATGTAACGGTAACCGATGTTTGTAATGTGCCGATAAAAGATAGTATACGTGTAAATTATTTACCACAACTTAATATAAGTATTACTGCAAGTACACCTGCATCATGTCCAACAGGAACTGATGGTTATGCGCATACTTTAGCAACAAGTGGCATACCACCTTATTCATATGATTGGTCAAATTCTGCCAGTTCAACTCACGAAGTAAGCGATTTACATACAGGCTGGCAATATGTTACAGTAACCGATTTTTGTATATCAAGAAAAGATTCAATAAATGTTACATGGAAACCAGTTGTAACATCAAGTACAGTTATGACTTCTGCAGTTACCTGCTTTGGTTTAAATAACGGTAAGGCCACTATAACAGCATCATTGGGTAAAATACCATATACATATTTATGGTCGTCGGGAGAAAATACTACTACGGCTAATTTACTTGTACAAGGCTGGAATTATTGTACTGTAACTGATGGGTGTGGTAGCACAAGAAAAGATTCTATAAACATTACATTACAGTCATCATTGGTTGCTTCTGTTGCTTTAATAACACAGGCAAGTTGTCCGGCTTCTTCAAATGGTGCAGCAACTGCAACAGTAACATCAGGCATTCTGCCTTATACCTATTTATGGGATAATGGTGCTGCTACTGCCGCAGTTATTAATTTAACAGTAGGTAAACATTATGTTACTATTTCTGATGGATGTGGTCCAAGAAAAGACAGTGTAATGGTAACAAATAAACCATTAATGAGTGCATCTTTAAGCACAACAAATATTTTACTTATTTGCGCAACCGATATGGGGAGTGCCACTGTTCAAACAACAAACGGTGTTGCTCCATTTAATTATTTATGGGATGATGGTAACTATTTAGTACCAACACGTAATAACCTTGATACTGGTTGGCATTATGTTACAGTAACTGATGTTTGTAACATGCCATTTACAGGCAGTATTCGTGTAAATCATTTACCAGAGATAACAACTTTAATTGTAAGTTCACAGGTTGCTTCTTGTCCTGGTGGAAATAATGGTAATGCAACTGTTCAGGCAAGTTCTGGCGTTCCACCATATTCCTACCACTGGACTTCAGGTCAGACAACAGCAGTTGCAACAAATCTTACAACTGGTTGGCAATATGTTACTGTAACCGATTATTGTAAATCAAAAAAAGATTCTGTTTTAATAGGCAGTATGCCAATATTACAAACAAGTATTACCTCTTCAACACCGGCAAATTGTATTGCAACAGCAAATGGTAGCGCAACAGTTACTGCAACAAATGGAGGTTCACCATATACATATTTATGGACATCGGGTGAAGCCACAGCAACAGCCACAGCACTTGGTGCAGGGTGGAATTATGTTACTGTAAGTGATGTTTGCTCAACAATAAAAAAAGATTCAGTAAATATTTCGGTA
>CAIQJL010000107.1 GCA_903872185.1 uncultured Bacteroidota bacterium
CAATAGAAGAAATTGAAGAATAGAAAAAATATATTTTAAAAATTATATATGAAGACATTAGAAGAAAAATTTGACAGGTTTGAAGAACTAAACAGACAAGCCGAACTTGGTGGTGGACAAGATAGAATTGACAAACAACATAAATCGGGAAAACTTACAGCCCGCGAAAGAATTGAAGTTTTACTTGACAAAGGTACTTTTGTTGAGTTTGATAAATATGTTACACACCGTGCAAAAGATTTAGGCGCTGACTTGGAAAAATTTCTTGGTGACGGTGTTATAACAGGCTACGGAAGAATTGATGGTCGTCAGGTTTATGTTTTTGCACAAGATTTTACAGTATTCGGTGGTTCGTTAAGCCGCACAAATGCTGATAAAATTAAAAAAGTAATGGAACTTGCTATTAAAATGGGGTTCCCTGTAATCGGACTTAACGACTCAGGTGGTGCTCGTATTCAGGAAGGCGTTGAAAGTCTTGCAGGTTATGCAGATTTATTTCATTTAAATGTTGCTTCATCTGGTGTAATTCCTCAGATATCGGCTATTTTGGGACCATGTGCAGGTGGTGCAGTTTACTCACCAGCTTTAACCGATTTTATTTTTATGGTTAAAGACACAAGTTATATGTTTGTAACTGGTCCAGATGTAATTAAATCTGTTACTCACGAAGATGTTACAAAAGAAGAATTAGGTGGTGCAATGACTCACAATTCAAAATCTGGTGTAGCACATTTTATGGGTAATGATGATGCTCATACTTTAATGATGGTTCGCGAATTGGTTGGATATCTTCCTTCAAACAACGTTGACGATCCTCCATTAAAAACTTGTACTGACGATATTAAGAGAGAAGACGAAAGATTAGATACTTTAGTTCCTGTAGATTCTAACAAACCATACGATATAAAAGAACTTATCATTTCAATTTCTGATGATAACGATTTTATGGAAGTTCAACCTTATTATGCAAAAAATATTGTTTGTGGCTTTGCTCGTATGGGTGGTCGTTCAGTTGGGTATGTTGCTAATCAACCAGCTTATTTAGCAGGAGTTTTAGATATTGATTCATCAACTAAAGCGGCAAGATTTGTCCGTTTTTGCGATGCGTTTAATATTCCTTTAGTTACTTTTGTTGACGTTCCAGGATTTTTACCAGGCACTACTCAGGAATTTGGTGGCATTATTAAACACGGTGCAAAATTGCTTTATGCATTTAGCGCTGCATCTGTTCCAAAAATAACATTAATCACACGTAAAGCATACGGTGGCGCTTATGACGTAATGTCGAGCAAACATATTGGTGCCGATATTAATTTTGCATATCCAACAGCAGAAATCGCTGTAATGGGTGCCGAAGGTGCTGTTAATATTTTAAATCGTGGTGCTAGCCCAGAAGAACGTGCAAAAGCAATTGAAGATTATAACGAAAATTTTGCAAATCCATATAAAGCAGCAGAAAAAGGATATATTGACGAAATTATTTATCCTCGCCAAACCCGTACAAAAATTATTGAAGCCTTACGTTCATGCAGAAATAAAAGGGTTACTATGCCTTCAAGAAAACACGGTAATATGCCGTTGTAATATTTATTATAACAATTTAAAAAAGGCTTCGATTTCGAGGCCTTTTTTGTTTTAAAACTACTATCCCTTGATTCGTGTCCTCACGAATCACTTCAATTATACTGTTATTAAAATTCTGTACGGGGTTAAATCAAATTCTAAGAAATGGTTCGTGTCTCCACGAACCAGGGAGAGG
>CAIQJL010000108.1 GCA_903872185.1 uncultured Bacteroidota bacterium
GCTTTCCATACAAGCAAATGCGAAGTGGTTCCATGTGTATCTGCTCTTTTTAATTTAGTTTTAACAAAAACATTAGAACTGTTTTCAATCCATATTGCAACAAAGTGATCTAATCCGTAGCTTCCACTATGTGATGTTGGAGTTACAGTAAAAGTTAATGTTCCTGGAGTTTGAGAAATACCAGTTTTAGTTATTAATAATAAAACTGTTAAAGCAATAAAGGGTATAAACTTTTTCATATGCAATTATTTTTGGTTATTTTAATTACAAATATAAAACATTATATTAAAAAACATGCTAAACAACATTGTTATTTAACATATTTAACATATTAAACTTATGCTTAAAAATTAAATAATAAGTTAAATTATTGATTTTAAATGAATAAGGATTAACATTAACTGATCTTACTCCAGTTAACTTCATTTTTAGTAAGCTTTTTAAGTTGAAAAGCTATGATTTGATTTTGAGGAGATTGTAAAAAAACATCTTCTTTTAAAATTATCTCTGCTTCATGTCTTGCAGTTTGAAGAATTCTACCATCGGTACCTAAATCGGCTATTTTTAATTGAAATGGCAAGCCACTTTGTTGAGTTCCTTCAATATCTCCGGGACCTCTTATCTCCATATCTTTATCTGCAATTTCAAAGCCGTTATTTGTTTCGACCATAATTTCAAGTCTCTTTCGTGCATCGTTAGAAAGTTTGTCGCTAGACATTAATATACAATATGACTGATCGGCGCCCCTTCCCACCCTACCACGCAACTGATGCAATTGAGAAAGCCCAAATCGCTCTGCACTTTCAATTACCATTACTGATGCATTTGGAACATCAACACCTACTTCAATTACAGTTGTAGAAATTAAAATATTTGCTTTCCCTTTTGCAAAAAGATTCATTGCAATTTCTTTTTCAGCAGGTTTCATTTTTCCATGAACTACTGATATTAAATATTCTGGTGGCGAAAAATCACGACTATAGCCAGCATATCCATCTTCAAGATCCTTATAATCTAACTTCTCAGATTCTTTTATTAATGGAAAAACCACATAAACCTGTCTGCCTTTTGCAATCTCTTTTCTTAAAAAACCAAATACACTTAATGTTGAATTATCGAAAAAATGCATTGTTTTTATTGGTTTCCTTCCTGGTGGAAGTTCATCAATAACAGAAATGTCCAAATCACCATATAAAGTCATCGCTAAGGTTCTTGGAATTGGTGTAGCAGTCATTACTAAAATATGTGGTTCAATATCATTTTTTTGCCAAAGCCTAGCACGTTGTGCTACACCAAATCTATGTTGCTCATCTATAACTACCAATCCCAAATTAGAGAATTTAACTTCATCTTCAATTAAAGCATGAGTACCTATTAATAAATGCACTTCATTTTTTTGTAATTTTTCATGCAATTCTTTTCGCTCTGATTTTTTAGTTGAACCTGTTAAAAGCCTAACTACAACACCAATATCTCCACAAAATTTCGAAATCGTTTTAAAATGTTGATTTGCTAATATTTCTGTAGGCGCCATAATGCAAGCCTGAAAGCCATTATCAATTGCCATTAACATTGATAATAATGCCACCAAAGTTTTACCACTGCCTACATCTCCTTGTAAAAGCCTGTTCATTTGTTTACTTGATAAAAAATCACTACGAATTTCTCCAAGTACTCTAATTTGTGCTGAGGTAAGCTGAAAAGGAAGATTTTTATAAAGTTGTTTAATTAAATTATCCTTCTCCTTTTTAAAAACAAAACAATTAGATTTTCCTTTTCTAAATGCTTTTTGTTTAAGTAAGTTTATTTGAATATAAAATAACTCTTCAAATTTTAATCTGAATTGAGCATTTCTTAATTTTTCAGATGATTGAGGAAAATGTGCCTGAAAAAGAGCATCTCTTAATGAAGTAATTTTTAATTTATCTAAAAGAAAATCAGGTAAACTTTCATGAATATGTGAAACAAATTGCTTAAAAATATTCTCTTGAATTAATCTAATTGTTTTTGAAGTAACAAATTGCGCTTTTAATTTTTCGGGAACGCTATATTGAGGTTGCAAATAAGTAGTTAAACTTTTTTCGAATCTAACTGCATCTTCAATTTCAGGATGAGTAATATTTATACTATTACTAAAAAGTGTAGGCTTACCAAAAACTACATATTCTACATTTGTTTTATATGTTTTTGTAATCCAAGACAAACCTTTAAACCATACTAACTCTATAGCACCAGTATTATCATAAAACCTGGCAGTTAATCGTTTTCCTTTTCCAGCACCAATCAGTTTAAATTCCATTATTTTACCCCTAACTTGAATATATTGCAAATCAGGATTTAACTCCGAAATTTTATAAACACTAGTTCGATCAATATATTTATAAGGAAAATAATACATCATTTCTTCAATTGTACTAATTCCTAATTCGGCAGTAATTTGCTCTGCTCTTTTAGGGCCAACGCCTGAAACAAATTGTATGTTATCGTTTAAAGAAGACACTTTTTTATTAAATATTGCGATAAAGGTAAAGTATTTTACAAAAATAAAAATTTGAATGCCATTTTATAAAACGTAAAATAAACAACTAACTTTAGCACCATGATGTCGTATAATAATATAAAAATAAAAATTGGCATGAAGAATCTATTCCAACCATTTTTTATTATAAATATTTTAAAGACATCTTTTCTGTTTTTTATACTTTTATTAAATTCAAACTTTCTCTTTTCTCAAGATTGCAATATTGTTTCAAAAGCAAATGATATTTTACCTGATAAACTATGTGCTCCCGTAACAGTTGTTTGGGAAGTTACTTACAGAGGTGTAAATAACAATGGAACACCTGTAAACATTCAATTTAACTGGGACGATGGAAATCCTGTTCAAATAGTTGCTGCAATAAATACAAATCCAAACCCACTCGTTAGAGAATGGAAAGCAACTGTTACACATATTTACCCTCAAAATGGTCCTTTATGTAATTATCTACCTGAAGCAACTTTAATGGTTAACGGAGTTTTATGTACAAGTTCTATTCAGCAACAAAATGTAACGGTTTGGGATACTGATGACCACAATGGTGGTCATTTAGAAATCACTCCTGTAATTTTTCCTATTTGTGTCGGGAATGACGGAACAGTAACATTTCATGATGTAAGCTTATGGAATTGCGTTCCACCAGTAGAACTTGACAATCCTAATGATCCTACCAGATGGACACAATGGATATATGGAACAAATTACACAATAAATAATGTTTTTGTTGGAGGTGTTCCTCATGCCTATCCATTCTGGGGGGCAGTTGTTCCTGCAACAGGACCAGTTCTTGGTCCCCAACCTCCAAATAATATAAGTTTACCTGTATATTCTCCTAACACAGCTCTGGTAAATCAATTTTTTGAAGTTACATTAAGGAACTGGAATTACTGTAACCCATACGATGATCCTAATATACCAGGACCACCTGTTGATTTAATTAATGGCGATTACCCACCAATAATTACAACAGCGATGGTTTTAATTGTTCCTTATCCAGATGCAACAATTCAACCTGCTGGTCCTTTTTGCTCAAATGCTTCTCCTGTAAATTTATCTGCAGCAACACCTGGTGGAGTATGGTCTGGAACCGGAATAACAAATACTACTACTGGTCAGTTTAACCCTTCAGTTGCAGGCCCAGGAACACATACAATAACCTATACTGTGGTAAATGCAAATGGATGTGCAGGTGTTGGAACAATTAACATTATAGTTTGGGCAAGACCAACAATTAATATATTACCAGGAACAAATTTACAAGTTTGTCCAGGTGATAGTTTATTCCTTAACGGCAACCCTACACCAGGAGACGGAACAATTATCACACATTTATGGACAGGAAATACAGGACCTTTAAATTTTACAAATATTCAAAATCCAATTTTTACAACAAATACTCCAGGGACATATAATTTAACATATAGAGTTACAGATTCAAATGGGTGTTACCGCCAACAAAACATGGTAATTAATGTTACACAAGTATCTGCACATATAACACCAGATCCTGCACAAGCATGTGCTGGCATAAACTTTCAATTAGATGGGAATCCAACTGGCGGAACAGGAACTTATAGTTCACATTTATGGACTGGCAATACAGCATATATCAGTTCTACAAATATTCAAAATCCTATATTTAATTGTACTATTACTGGAACTTATAATCTTACATATACAGTATCAGACAATAACGGTTGTATTGGAAGTGATAATTTATCAATTACAGTTTTCCCAGTTCCTAATGCAAATGCAGGTGTTGATGACAGTATCTGCGGAACAACATATACATTAAACGCAACACCTAGTTTTGGAGCTGGTTTATGGTCATTAATAAATGGACCAGGAACATTAAATTTCACATTAGCAAGCTCAGCTTCAAGTAATGTTACAGCATCCCAATACGGAACTTATAATATCAGATGGCAAGAAATATTTGGTCCTTCTTGCACAGATTACGATACAGTAAAAATAACATTCGTACAACAACCTATTTCTAATGCTGGAACAGATGACACTCTTTGTGGAATGGCAACAACTTTACATGCATTTCCATCAGCAGGAACAGGAATTTGGTCGCAAATTGCAGGACCAGGTATAACTAATTTTGGAAACATTTCTAATGCTATAACAAATATAAATGTAAACAGTTTTGGAATGTATTCATACCAATGGTTTGAAAATAACACAAACGGATGTACCGATGCTGACACAGTGAATATCAGTTTTGATGTTGTTCCAAATCCAAATTTCTCTCCTTCTGACACTAGTGGTTGCCCACCATTCTCAATTACTTTTGTTAATTCAACAGTTGGTGGAGTTTCATATCATTGGAATTACAGTGATGGTGGTCAATCAACAAATTTAAACCCAACTCATATATTTACAAATTCAGGAACAACTGATATTACTTATTATGTAAAAATGATTGCAACATCAACTTATGGTTGCAAAGATTCAATTACCCATCAATTAATAGTTCATCCACTCCCGGTTTCCAATTTCACACATAACGGAGTTCCTTCGTGTAGCCCAATTACAGTTGGGTTTACAAACATATCATCGGGAGCAACAAATTACGTTTGGGATTTTGGAGACGGAACACCTGTTACAATAACAAATAACCCAAACCACACATTTATTAACAACACAACACTAATTCAATATTATGAAGTAAAACTGATTGCATTTAATTCTTTTGGTTGCCCAGATACTTCTGTAAAATATGTAACAGTTTATCCAGATCCTAATTATTCAATAACAGTAATACCAGACACAGCATGTCACCCTGCAAATATTCAATTCATTACTCAACCTGGAGCAAGTTCATATTTATGGACATTTGGAGATGGAACTTCGCAATCTGCAGGATTTACAATTACACATCCTTATGCTAATACTAGCAGTAGTGATCAGACTTTTAATATTCAGTTAATTGGAATATCATTTTTTGGGTGTGTTGATACTTCGTTTAGTCAAGTTGTAATAAGACCAAAACCAATTGCATCTTTTTCTGTTCAAAATTCAACAGGATGCTCACCTGCAACATATAATTTCACGAACAATTCATCAGGTGTAACAATTTGTAAATGGTATTGGGGTGATGGCACAAATGAAATTCAGAATAATTCAACCGTTAATCATTCATATATTAATTCTACAAATCTTCCCTTAACAATTTATGTTAGTTTAATAGTTTTTAATAGTCAAGGGTGCTCAGATTCTACATCATTACCAATAGTAGTATACCCTAGCATTCAAGCTGTTTTTGTTGCAGACACAGTAGGTTGTTCGCCAATTTCTGTTCAATTTCAAAATCAATCTTATGGTGCTATAACATTTAACTGGAATTTTAACGATGGCACAACCTCAAATCAAACAAACCCTGATCATATTTTTGTTAACACATCTTTAGCATCAATCAACTTCAACATTTCACTTATTGCAACTTCTGTTTATGGTTGTACAGACACAACAATTGGGCATTTAACAGTACACCCTAAACCGACTTCTAATTTAAACATCCTACAAGCTACGGGTTGCACGCCATTTTCTGCACAATTTAACAATACATCTACTGGTGCAAATACATTTAACTGGAACTTTGGAGATAATACTACAAGTACATCTTCGAGTGCAATAGTGAATCATCTTTTTATGAATATAACAAATAATCCTATAACTTATATTACTACTTTAATAATTTCAAATTCTTATAACTGCAGAGATAGTTCTACTATATCAGTAATTATTAATCCTGAAGTAAATGCAGTATTTGTAGCTGATACGGCCAATTGTTCACCATTTAATTCTCAATTTACAAATTTATCAATGGGTGCAGTTTCATATCAATGGAACTTTGGAGATGGTTTAAGTTCTACTCAATTTCAACCTACTCATAACTATATCAACTCAACTTCAACCGATGAAACAGTTGTTGCAACTTTAACTGCTTATTCTGCATATGGATGTTCTGATAATTACTCCACTAATATTCATGTTTGGGCAAAACCAAACGCTTCATTTACTGTTAATCCATACAGCCAACTACTTCCTAATGCAACAGTAACAATTGACAATACTAGCCAACTGGGTTCATGGTTTTATCACTGGGATTTTGGTGATGGTGACACATCTATTGTAATGGAACCATTAAACCACATTTATAATACTTTTGGGCATTATAATATTTCACTTTTAGTATATTCTACTCATTGTTCTGATTCTTATATTGATTCAATTGTAATAAATGCACCAACTCCAATTGCAATTTTCTCAGTAAATGAATTTGGTTGCGAACCATTTACTATCCAATTTTCAAATCAAAGTTTATACTCATCAAGTTATTTATGGGATTTTGGTGATGGTGGAATTTCTCATGATAAAAATCCAATTTACACATATTATAACGCAGGAGATTATCAAGTTCAACTTGCTGTTTCGGGTCCAGGAGGACTAGACTCTATTGGAGGAGGAGTTGTTCATGTTTATCAAAAACCAACTGCATTATTTACCATTACTCCAACAGTTGTATTTATTCCTGACCAAGCTATTGAATGCATTAACAATTCCGTAAATGCTGATAGCTATTTATGGAATTTTGGTGATGGAAATACTTCTAACTTAAAAGACCCAACACATAAATATACTCAGGAGGGTGAATATACTATTACGTTATTTGTTTCAACAATACACCAATGTGCTGATACATTAACAGTATTTCGTGCAGTTGTAGCTAAATCAGCAGGACAAATAGATTTTCCTTCTGCATTTTCTCCTAATCCATCTGGCTCAAATGGTGGTCAGTTCAATCCAGGAGACTACAACAATGATGTATTTCATCCAGTGTTTGTAGGGATTGACTCATATGAGTTAACAATTTACAACCGTTGGGGTGAATTAATATTTGAAACTAAAGAACCTAATATTGGATGGGATGGTTATTATAGAGAACAATTATGTAAACAAGATGTTTATGTATGGAAAGCAAAAGGTAAATTTATAGATGGTCAGTCATTCTTTAAAGCAGGTGATGTAACATTAATAAGATAACATTATGAACCAAGCATGTTTTATTAACAAAAGTAAATTGCATTTAAATATGCAAATTCAATCTGAACATGAAAAAATAAAACATTTTCGGATTAGAAAATCAATTATAACGTTTTTTTCAATCGCTTTTATATTGATTTCACTAGAAGGGTATTCTCAAACTTTTGAAAACAATAAGCTTTTTAATAAAAAACTTGAATCTGCAAATATGCATTTTAATGACAACAACTTTCATTTAGCTTTACCTATTTATAATGAATTGCATGCCATGGATTCTTCAAATACTGAAATATGTTACAAATTAGGAGCCTGTCTTTTTAAAGTACGCAGACAAACATTAGAATCACTACCGTTATTTGAAAAAGCAAAAAATGAATACTCTGAAGCATACTATTATTTGGGTCAAATTTATCATCGCAAAATGATGTTTGACAAAGCGCTTGCATCATATATGGAATTTAAAAACAATGGAGAAAAACCAAATATTTCTATAGAAGAAGTAGATTACTTAATGCAAAAATCATTAGTTGCCAAAGAAATGATTTTAACAAAATCCAACGCTTCTGTAACAAATTTCAATAATGGCATAAATACTCCATATGCAGAATACGTTCCATTACTAAATCCTGAAGAAACAAAACTATATTTTACAAGCAGAAGAAAAGGAAGTACAGGTGATTTACTTGACCCTTACTATGAATATTTCGAAGATATTTATGTTTCAGAAAAAGCAGGAACTACCTGGAATACTCCAACTAACATTGGAGCGCCATTAAACACAGAAACTCATGATGCATGTGTAACATTATCTAAAGACGGTCAACAATTATACATATATAGAACCAGTACAGATCAAATTACAGGTCATATTTTTGTTTCTCAAAACAATGAAGGCAAATGGTCAGATCCTAAATTATTTGATGCTCATATTAACTCAGAAAACAGTGCAGAATCAAGTATCAGCATTGCTCCAGATCAATCAACAATTTACTTTTCTAGTAATCGTACAGGAGGATACGGGGGCAAAGACATTTACAGAGTCACAAAAATGCCCGACAGTACATGGAGTAGACCTTTAAACCTTGGCCCCACAATTAATACACCTTACGATGAAGATGCACCTTTTATTCATCCAGATGGAATTACTTTGTATTTTAGCTCCAAAGGCAATAAAAATATGGGAGGATATGATATTTTTAAAACCACTAAAAATGAAAATGGTCAATGGTCAGCTGCAGAAAATCTTGGATTTCCTATAAATTCAGTTATGGACGATATTTATTTTATTGCAACTTTTGATGGCAGACAAATTTATTTTTCATCAAACAGAGATGAAGGAAAAGGCAATATGGATATTTACAAAGGTGAAATTATTGACCCGCAAACAAGCCAAATTATTCTAAAAGGAACTGTAACAACAAATGAACCTGAGTTTATGCCAGTAAAAGCTATTATCACAATAATAGATTTTGATACTAAAGAATTACAAGGAATTTATAGAACAGGCAAAAATGGCAGATATATTTTAGTTGTGTTACCACGAAAAAAATATAAAGTATTAATTGAATCTGAAGGTTACTATCCATTCTCTACAGAAATTGACATGACTACTAAACTATCACTAGATGATTTATTTAAAACAATAAGTTTAAAAAAAATAAATGAATGAAAAGATTTCTTAACATACTTCTTTTTTTTATAATTATTTTGAACTTTGTTGCAAAAGCTCAGGATCCTCAATTTTCGCAATTCTATGCATCACCCCTATACCTTTCTCCATCGCTTGCAGGGTCGACAAATGGAAGTCGTGCGATAATGAATTTTCGCGACCAATGGCCAGCTATTCCGGGGGCTTTTATTACAACAGCTTTTTCATTTGATCACTTTGCACCACAATTCAGTAGTGGGTTTGGATTACTTGTGATGCAAGACAGAGCTGGAATTGGACATTTAAGAAACACTAATATTGGAGTACAATATACATATCAATTTAAAATTAGTAAAAGAATTCAAGTTAGACCAGGAATGCATTTTTACAGAAGTACAAGAAGTATAGATTTTAACAAGTTAGTTTTTAATGACCAGCTTTCTCTCTCAGGAGCTGCGCCAAGTTCAATTGAAGTACCGCCATTAAAAAAAGTAAGGTATACTGATTTTGCAACTTCTATACTTATTTATTCCGAAAAATATTGGGGAGGGCTTGTAATTGATCATTTAACAACCCCTAATCAATCAATAATTGACGGTGTAAGTTTAGTTCCAACAAAATACACAATTCACGGAGGTGGTAAATTTTATCTTAACGGAAAAACCAGTACATATAATGAAGAAAGTATTACAGCTGCTGTAAATTTTCGTTCGCAAGGGAAATTTGATCAAATGGATTTAGGAATGTACTGGACAAGAATGCCTATAATTCTTGGAGCATGGTATCGTGGAATACCTCTTTTTAAAGCATACAAGCATGGATATATGAATAACGATGCAATTGTATTACTTCTTGGTTATCAATGGAAGGAATTTAAAATAGGCTACACCTATGACATTACGATTTCAAGGTTAATTGCAAATACACTTGGTTCACACGAAATCTCTGTAATTTTCGAATTTAATCAAGATCAGAAACTTCGTAAAAAAACCAGAAAAGTAATTATCCCTTGTCCAAAGTATTGATTAGTTAAATGATGGCTTAAGGCTATACAGAACTAAAATATTTTGTATCTTGCAACATCATTATTTAAAAATGAAAAAGCATTTAATTTTTATATTCATACTATTTTGCACAACTATAACATTCGCGCAACCATTTGGTAACGAGTGGATTAATTATAGTCAAAAATATTATAAAATTCCTATTACCAAAGAAGGTATTTATAGAATTTCAAGAGCTACACTAGAAAATTCGGGGTATCCTATTAACAGCTACGACCCAAGAAATATTCAGATTTATTATCGCGGGCAAGAGCAATACATTTATCTTCAGGGAGAAAACGATGGCATTTTCCACTCTCAAGACTATATTGAATTTTATGCAAAAGGAAATGATGGGTGGTTAGATTCTGCTTTATTCGAACCCATTACTGATATTACAAACCCTTTTTACAGCATGTATACCGATACTGCATATTATTTTCTAACTTATAATAATTCCTTAAATAACAGAAGAGCAACATTTGAAACCGATGTAAATTTTAGTACATATTCATCGTTTCTTGCAGATTACTGCATGGTTGATGTTCTTTACAATAATCCACAATATTTTTACAGTGCCGATAATGGTCCTCGTTATTTAAAAGGCGAAGGTTGGTTTGAATCATACTTTGGAATAGGGCAAACTACTACTAAATATTTATTCACTCCAGGATATGTTTCTGGAATAACACCTTCCATAATAAAAATTTCTGTTGGTACAAATTCAGGCGAATCTCATCACTTAAATGTTTCATTAGGAACTACTTTGTTTTTTGATACCATTTTTAATACAAGGACTTCTGTTAAAAACACATATTCAACTACAGCTATTATTCCTTCTACAACAAATATTTCATTAAGCAGTATTAACGATTTAGGAGGACAAACTGATAACATGGAGGTAGCATATTTATTTATGACATATGCCAGAAATTTTGATTTTAATGGATTATATCGTCAAAATTTTAGACTTCCAGATAGTAATGGCAGTAAATCTTTATTACAAATAAGCCAATTTGGAAATCCTAACACAGTGCTTTGGGATATAACAAATCACAGAAAGATACCAACAGTTTTACAAGGAGGTTTTTTAAATGCAATTGTACCAAATGGAACTGGCGACAAGACATGTTACATAGCGGATACAGTTTATCAGGTGAGCTCTTTAAAATTAAAAACCTACACTAATTATTTAACATCAGGTTTTAATTCAGATTATATAATTATAACTAATCCATTATTATTTTCAGGTGCTAATGCTTATAAGGATTACAGAAACACCACAGGTTTTAATGCGTATTGCTTCGATATTGAACAATTGTATGATCAATTTGCTTATGGAATAAAAAAACATCCATTAGCTATTAAGAATTTTCTGAAATTTATTTCGACAAATTATGACAGTGCAACAAAATATGTATTTCTTATTGGGAAAAATATTCATTCAGGAACATGGTTATATAATGAGAGTTTTAGGAAGAACAGTTCTA
>CAIQJL010000109.1 GCA_903872185.1 uncultured Bacteroidota bacterium
TAAACATGCAACTTTTACAGCTGCACCTGAAGCCTGAGAAACTGCATCTGGAATATCTTTAGGATTCTGACAAGCACCAGCTAAGAATATACCAGCAGTATTTGTTTCAACTGGTTTTAATTTTGGATGAGCCTCAGCAAAGAATTTATGAGAATCATAAGAAACATGTAATCTTTGTGCAAGCTCTTCAGCACCAGGGTTAG
Source organism: uncultured Bacteroidota bacterium (assembly GCA_903872185.1). Classification (GTDB taxonomy): domain Bacteria; phylum Bacteroidota; class Bacteroidia; order Bacteroidales; family GWA2-32-17; genus GWA2-32-17. The sequence continues at coordinate 204 of CAIQJL010000109.1, forward strand.
CAACTCCAGCAGTCGCAAGAACTACCATGTCAGCAATTATTTCAACAGGTTGCGCACCTAACAATGTGTCAACACCTTTAACAATTAATTTTCCATCACGCTCATAAACTGTAGAAACTCTACCGCGAATATAATTTACATGATCTTCTTCAATTGCACGACGAACAAATTCATCATAATTTTTTCCTGCTGAACGTATATCCATATAGAATACATGTGCATTGCCTTCATGAACTTTATGTTTGTATAACATTGCATGTTTTGCAGTATACATACAACATATTTTAGAACAATATGCAATACCTTTAGCAGGATCTCTTGAACCGGCACAAGCAATGAATACGATATTTTTTGGTTTTTGACCATCAGATGGTCTTAAAATTTCACCATTTGTAGGACCAGATGCAGATGCAAGGCGTTCAAATTGTAAACCATCAATAACATCTTTTAGTTTTCCATAACCATATTCTGGGAAGAAATCGGCACGTTTAATATCAAAACCTGTTGCAACAACAACGGCTCCAACCTGTACTTCTATTACTTCATCTTGTTGATCAAAACGAATTGCTTTAGTAGGACAAACAATTTCGCATACCTTACATTTACCTTTTATATAATAGGTACAATGTTCTTTATCAATTACAGGTCTATTAGGAACTGCTTGTGGAAAAGGCACGTAAATAGCAGGACGGAATCCCATTCCTTCTTCAAATTCATTTGGAATTTTTTTAACAGGACATTTTGTTATACATAGACCGCAACCTGTACAAGCTTTTTCATCGAGACTCTTAGCTTTCTTTTTAATTTTAACAACAAAATTCCCAATAAAACCATCTAGACTTTCTACTTCAGCATAAGAATATAATGTAATATTAGGATGTTGTAATACTTCCACCATTCTAGGAGTAAGAATACACTGAGAACAATCTAAAGTAGGGAAAGTTTCTGAAAGCTGAGACATATGTCCTCCAATTGAAGGAGAACGCTCAACCAAAATAACTTTATGACCACAATTTGCAATATCTAAAGATGCTTGAATACCAGCAATACCACCACCAATTACTAAAGCAGTTTTTGTTACAGGAACACGTATTGGTTGTAAAGCTGCATTATGCTTAACCTTCTCAACTAATGTTCTAACAATATCAATTGCCTTTTCGGTAGTAGATTCGCTTTTTTCATGCACCCACGAACAATGTTCACGAATATTTGCCATTTCGCATAAAAATGGATTCAAACCACCTTCTGCTGCTGCTTTTCTGAACGTTGGCTCATGCATACGAGGTGAACATGCAGAAACAACAATTCCTGTAAGTTTATGTTCAATTATCGCATTCTTAACCAATGATTGTCCAGGATCGGAGCACATGTATTTATATTCGGTGGCATAAGCAACATGTTTCAACTTTGAAACAGTTTCACAAACTTTACCACAATCAACAGTTGCGCTTATATTCTCGCCACAATGACAAATAAAAACACCTATTCTTGCCATATTATATTTTATTTACTTTTTTACAATTATTCATTTAAAATTAGTTTTAAATATTTAACTAATTTTTACTTCAACAAAATGTCTTTTAAACCCAACTTCTTCTGGAGTTAAACCTATAGCTAAACCTATAGCTTGAGTAACAAATATTACTGGAATTTTAAACTCTGTCTTCCAATATTTATTAATATCAGCACGCCTCATATCTAAGTTTGAATGACACATTGGGCAAGCCACAATAATAGCATCGGCACCACGATGTTCTGCGTCTTCAATAATTTTACCAGATAATTTAGAAACTATATCAGTACGTGAGATTGAAAGCCCGGCACCGCAACATTCAGTTTTAAATGCAAAGTCAAGTGAAGTAGCTCCAATTTTATTCATAACCACATCCATTGTTTGTGGATCTTCAACACGGTCATAATTAAGAACTTTATTTGGCCTTACTAACAAACAGCCATAATAACAAGCTACTTTATAATTAAATGGCTTTTTAACTTTTTCTTCAAGTTTTGGAATAATATATTTATCAATCCATTCAATTACATTAATAACTTTTGAAGTTCCTTTATAATCCATTTCTATAACTTCGCAAATACGATTTTTAAGTTCTGGATGAATTTTCAGCTCATGTTGTGTAACCATGAGTCGACTATAACATGCCGCACAAGGAACTACTATTTCATCTAATCCATGTTTTTCAGCTAAAGCTAAAATACGTGCTGGTAAAGCCAGTGACAACTCCTTATTTAAATTATGAGCAGCTGTTGCACCACAACAATTCCAATCGGGAATTTGAACAGGTTCAATATCGAAAGCTTTTGCAAGTGCAAATACTGATTGATTATAATCACGAGCAGAGCCCTCTAACGAACAACCGGGATAAATACCTATTTTCATATTTGATCTCCTTATTTACTGGTTTTTTTGAAAATTCTAGCCATATGTGCCATATCTTTAATCTTTTCAGGAAAAATATGTAATTTTCCTCTCGACAACATTTTAGGTCCAAGAGACATATCCTGGGTCATATTTAATGACTGGCGTTTGTAATCTAAAATAAGACCTAATTCATATAATCTTCCTGTATGTTTTATCGAACTCAAAAATGATTTATGAAATGCAATAATATTTTTTGCTTTAGGATTTTCTTTGCTTTCGCTACGTGATTTCTGTCTTAAATAATCCATCATCGAAGGAATATCTATTTCCATTGGACAACGAGTTAAACACATTTCGCATGTAACACAAAGCCAAATAGAATGTGACTTTAGAATTTTTTCATCGTTTGCAGGAATTTCAGTTTGAAGCATACGCAAAACCATGCTTGGTGGAAAATCCATATCTTCAGCAACAGGGCAACCGGCTGAACATTTTCCGCATTGATAACATTTTTGAGCTTTTACTTCAACTTCTTTTTCAACTTTTGCGGCTAACGAATTTCTTTCAATATGATGATCAGAATGTGACATATTATTCTTTTATTTTTTCGTTAAACTATATTAGAATATAAACGGATAAACTGAACTCTTTCATAAGCAGCAGGATTATGAACATTAGTATGACTTAGTTTGCCTTTAAAATCACTAATTGATTTAAAGTTATGTTTAGTCATCCAGTTTTCAATATCTTTTAGAATACCTGGTAAAACATCAAAATGTTTTTCATAAAATAATGAAACCATCTGAACAGCATCAGCACCTGCTAATAATTGTTTAATAATAGTTTCATAATTATGAATTCCAGTTGATGCTGCAATATTACATTTTAATTTTCCAGATAAAAGTGCTACCCAACGTAAAGAATGAGAATATTCCAAATCGGAACTATACATATTAGAAGAAGACACTTCTAAAGTATTAATGTCAATATCTGGATTATAAGGTCTATTAAACAAGGTTAATCCAGCAATTCCAGTTTCAGATAATTTTAAAGCAGTTTGAGCTAAACTGGAAAAATAATATCCGATTTTTAATGAAAAAGGAATAGTAATAAATTTTTTTACCTCTTTAATTATATCAAAGTAAACCTGTTCTATTTCTGCGCTACTCTTATCAAAGTTTGATGGTAATAAATATACATTTAATTCAATAGCATCAGCACCTGCATCCTGAATACGTTTAGCAAAATATTGCCAATCATATTGAGTGCTACAATGAATACTGGCTATTATTGGAATATCTATTGCTTTTTTTGCTTCAGTTACTAAAGTAAGATAATGTTTTAATGAATGCTCTTTTGCATAATTAGTTATATACTCATAAGCCTCATCATGATAATATTCGTTTTTACCAACTATACCATTAAATGCTTCCTGCCATGATTTAATATTTGGATCGTCCGAATTAATAAGCTTTTCGGTTTCAAACTTAATTTGTTCTTCGAAGATCGATTTTAACACTACCGCACCAGCACCCATATTAGCAATAGTTTTAAGATTTTCAACAGAAGAAGTTAATCCAGAACTACCTATTATTAATGGATTTTTCAATTGAAGTCCTAAATATTTACACGATAAATCTATCATAAAAATTTATTTTAAATGCGGCCAAATTTACCAACAAAGAAAATATGATTTCACTTTTATTGAGTTTTTTTCATTTTAGAGCAGTTAGATTATTATATTGATTTATTGACATATGATAAATAATCTGTTTTATAACATATATTAACAACGTTTAAAACTATTTTATTTAAACTAAATCTTTATAATACTAAATAATTATCTTTGCAAAACAGGAGAGATGGCAGAGTGGTCGAATGCGGCAGTCTCGAAAACTGTTTTCCGAGCAATTGGGACGGGGGTTCGAATCCCTTTCTCTCCGCGAAAATAAAAAACAAAAATCCCGCAACAGCGTGATTTTTGTTTTTCAGATGGCCATGCAAACTTGTTTATACATGGTAAATTGAAAAAAATCTAATTTGAACGTAGTGAAAATTAGTTTTTCATTTTAGCCTCCCCTTTTGGTATAACGAAGTCGTAATCCTAATCAACTTATCATGCGTAGACAGTTGACAAATGATTAATATATAAACTTGTTTTAAAAATCTCTAGAAAAAAAATAACGTAGTTAAAATTTGCTTTTCATTTAAGCATCTCTTCTAAGGATCACTACTGAGCGAAGCAAAAAATTAATCCTAATTATCCAAAAAAACTTATTTAAAACTAAAATCGAAAAAATAAAATTTTAGCTTCTTATACCTTATAAAGTAAATCCTATCTTTAAAATAAAACTAATTATAAATAGCTAATTAACATTTATATATTTATTTGGAAATTAAAATTGTCTTACTACTTTTGCAATTAACTGCAAATTATTTTCACATTGTTTTTAATATTTCATCAGAATAATAAACCTAAAACTACATAAATATTAATCTTAACAACCATTTTATGGCAATACAAAAGGATTTAGATGCGCACTACACCAGAATGGATAAAATTTTCAGATTAAGCTTAGGCGAAAAAGGGGCTTATAGTGGTGCTCGTTTTGATGGTGATTTTAATATGACTATTGAAGAGGCTCAGTTAAAAAAACATCAATTTATTGAAAAAGGATGTAACATTAAAAAAGGATCAAAGGTTCTTGACATTGGTTGTGGATGGGGTGCATTTGTTGATTACTTAACTCAAAGAGGAGTTGATGCATATGGTGTTGTATTAGCTAAGGGACAAGCAAATGCTTGTATTAAAAATGGCTTAAAAGTTACTCATATGGATTCTAAGGATATTACTCCAGAAACTTTCGGAAAATTTGATGCAGTTGCTGCAATGGGAAGTCCTGAACACCTATGTTCTGTAGAAGAATATAAGGCTGGAAAACAAATAGAAATCTATAAAAAATATTTCAAACAAGTATCAGATCTGCTACCAATTGGAGGACGTTTTTATTGTCAGACAATGGTATTTGGACCAAAAATGGTTAAGTTCGAAGATATACCTTTTGATAAAACCGATTTAAGAAAGAAAAAATTCACTGATGAAGAATTGATGGATATCGTTTGCAGAGTATTTCCGGGTTCGTGGTTACCATACGGAAAAGAAGGAATGATTGATCCTGCAAGCGAACATTTCAAATTAATTTCTGTAGATAGCGGTAGATTAGATTACATTGAAACGATAAATAGATGGTCAGCAGCTTTTGTAAAATTTAACTTCAGAAAATATTTACTTTTTGCAACTTTTATACCTGACTATTTGTTTAAAAAATCTTTCAGAGAATGGATGAGAAGATTTAAAATTGAATCAAACAAACTAGTTTTTGAAAGAGAAGTATTTGAACATTACAGAATAGTTTTCGAAAAAATAAAAGATTAAAAAATAAATAACAAAATAAAAAAGCGAACAAAAAATTGTTCGCTTTTTTATTTTAATTTAAATTTATTTACTTTGCTGGTCTATCGTATTGACAACAACCTGGTAATTTTGAATAAACTGTTGCATCAGCTTTTTCTAAATCTGTATCATGTCCAACTTTTGCAATAGCTTTATGAATGTCAATAATTTTAGCTTTTGCTTCATCATAAGTTACAGTTAACATTGAGTTATCGCTGTTCCACTTTGCTTTTGAAACACCTTCAACAGTTTTTGCAGCCTTCTCAATTCTTGTCTGACACATACCACAATTTCCATAAACTTTAATTTTTTCAGTTTTAACTTGAGCAAATAAAGTAAATGAACCTATCATTAAAAAACATACTAAACTAAAAATTTTTGTTTTCATAATTTTGTATTAAATTAAAAATATTAACAAATAAAAAAATAATTTATTTTACAACAGTTTCGGCACAATTTTTTGATTTATCAGGATAAAATCTATAAGTTACACCAAAAGTCATCTGATACTGTGATTTTATTTGAGTGTTAAACATATATTGATATAATGGTATTTCACTCATTAAATAAAATGTTATCTTTCCTTTTATATTATAACTTATTTGCGGTACAAAATTCACTTTTCTAAATCCTGTAGACTCAGGAACATCAAACGAAAGAGTATTTCTACTAAGTTTCATTTTATCTACCCATTCACCTTTTAATTGCGTAGTTATTGTTAAAGATTTTAAAATAGTTTTACTTGCAAATAATCCAACACTTGCATAATCACCAATTTTTTCGCCAAGTGGATTCCATCCTTTCTTTATATAAAGGGCATTTGCAAATAAATTTAATTTTTTCTTACTATTTCCTCTAAAGAAAAACATATAAAAAATAAGGTCCTGCGATCCTGAAGAAGGTTGTACTGCTATTTTTTTTGTAATGTAATATGTGTCCCCTGAAAATGGTTCAATCTTTTTTATTGAATCATTATATGGACCTAGAGGAATCTTAATACCAATCCCCACTGTAAGTTCAGTTAGTATAGAATTATTAGATTTTTTAAAAACATCATATCTTGGAAAAATAATTAAATCGCCTATACCGGTTGAGGAATTAGTATCAACTTTGTTCAGTCCAATTTGTGTTTTATTTATCCAATAACCAGTTTCTAAGGAAAGAGTTAACTTTTTTGATAAGCCATAAGCAACTCTGGTATATAAATATTTACTGTTATAACTATCAAAAAAATTTGTATCAGGTTTATCACCTGTCAGAAACTTTGTAGTATTAATAAATTGAAAATTAGAATTAACTTCCATTTGATTTTCTAACAACACTCCCTGAGATGATCCACCAGCAATGGGACTACCACCACCACCGCCACAACACTGCGCATAAGTTTGGGTATTATAGAAATATAAACAAATTACAATAAAGGCTACACTAAATTTCATATTTTTTTGTTTTTAAAAGATAAAAACAATTAAAAACTAATTAGAAACAACCAATTTTATGGTTTTATCAATACCTGCTACACTAATTTTTATAAAATAAATTCCGTTTGCAAGTTCTGAAGTATTTATTGGTATTTCGTTATTACCAGAATTAAGCTGTCCCTTAATTAACTCGGAAACTTTATTTCCAACTAAATTGAAAAGTTCAACTTTAACATTCGACAAAGATTTTAACTCAATAGACAAAGTAGTTTTATTTGAAGAAGGTATTGGAAATAAACTAATATTAAATTGACTTGAATTTAAATTTTCAAATCCAGATGTTGAAGCTAAAGCATTATTTATAGCTGACTGCAAATTTGTTGAATTAAAAGCAGTAACTGTACTATTAAAAAATACTGAATGCGTTGTACCCCCAAGAACGACTATTTTGGGCATTGCAGCTGCTCCATAGTTTGCCATATTTATTGAAGCATTTGAAAATCTTTGTGAAAAAGCAGATTGTGGAATACTAACACTTGCACTATTTGCCCAGCTATTTAATAAGCTGCATTGGGTATCGGCATAATCATCAACCAAATAAAAAAACACTCTACCTGGATAAGTTGTTTGATAGCTATTTACAACATTATAAGATGTTTTTGAATTTGGAATACATGAACTACAAGGCATTACCCAACATAATACAATAACTTTTCCAGCATCAAGTTCAGTAAATAAATCATGCGAACCTCCATTACAATCTGTACAAGTAAAATTTGTTGCAGTTTGAGCAAAAGTTGAAATTCCAATTGATATTGAAATTATAAGTATGTAAATAAATTTCATTTTTAATGATTTTTAGGTTAATTACATTATACAAATTTAATTAAAACATTGCTAAATAACATAATATTTTAGTTAAATTTTACAAAAGACTTTAATAGACTATAAAAGGTTGTTTTAATAAAAAGAGGTATTTAAATACCCCTTAAATACTTTTAAATAATTATTAAATATTAATGAGAATTTTAGTTACTGATATTTTTAAAATCAGTAAAATAGTTATAAAACAATTTCTTATAATGTATTTTTTGTAGCCTCACCGGGAATCGAACCCGAATTTAAAGTTTAGGAAACTTCCGTTCTATCCATTGAACTATGAAGCCAATTAGGCACAAAAGTAATAATTTCTTTGATTTATATTTTTCATAAGTATTAAATGCCATTTTTTTTAACTTTGCCCAAAATATTATTATCGTGAAAGTATCAGAATTAAACTCTCTTTTTCAATCATTTTCAACATTTCGTATTTTAGTTATAGGTGATGTAATGATTGACTCATATATGTGGGGCAAAGTAGAACGTATTTCACCTGAAGCACCTGTTCCTGTTGTCAGTATTATTAAACGCGAAAACCGTCTTGGAGGCGCTGCTAATGTTGCTTTAAACTTAAGGTCTTTGGGTGCAGTTCCTGTTATTTGTGCTGCAATTGGAAATGATGAAAAAGGAATTATTTTTAATGAGTTATGCGAACAAAAAGGTATTTCAACTGATGGTATAATTACACTTCACGATCGTCCAACTACTGTAAAAACAAGAATAATTGGAGGAAATCAGCATTTAATAAGAGTTGATGAAGAAGTTGATATTTCTATTTCAGAATCAGAAACAAAAAAACTATCTGAAAGGATATTTTTACTTCTTAATAAAGAAAATATTAATGCCATTGTTTTTGAAGATTACGATAAAGGAGTAATTTCACAATCACTAATTCAAGCTGTGACAAAAGAAGCAACATTACGAAACATTCCTGTATGTGTTGATCCAAAAAAACGTAATTTCCTTTCATATGAAAATGTGACTTTATTTAAACCCAATTTCCGTGAACTATTAGAAGGGTTAAAATTAGATATACATAAAAATGACTTTGACGCAATATTTAAAGCTGTTCAATATTTCCATAACACTAAAAACATTAAAGAGGTTATGGTTACTTTATCTGAACTTGGAATATTTATTAGTAATGGAAATGAATTTAAAACAATCCCCACTCAGGTTCGCGATGTAGCGGATGTATCTGGCGCAGGAGACACAGTTATTAGCATTGCCACTTTATGCAAAGCTGCAGGGTTAAATTATATTGAGACAGCTGCAATATCAAATATTGCAGGTGGTTTGGTATGTGAAAAAGTTGGCGTTGTTCCAGTTGAAAAACAAGCATTACTTGAGGCTTGTACAAAGTATTTCGGCTAACTTTAAATTCATTTAAGAATAATTCTTAATCACAAGACAAATTACAGTTTTTAAATTGCAATTTGTTAATAATTTCTTAGAATCAAATTATTTCCTGCTTTTAATTTGTAACTATTGCATAAAATTCATTAGTAATTTTAATACTGATAAATATTCTATAAGATTATACTACTATTTTTAACATTACTTTTTTCTTTGCAGTTATTCTTATTCACTTTAACTTCTATTAATATTAAAAGTAAAAAAACATTCTTTTATAACTTTGCTTTTATGGCTTTACTTTAACAATACTTTAAGTATAATTTACCTTAAAAATAACAGGCATATACACCTATAAAATAAAGGTATTTTAACTCTATTTTAAGGGTTATTTTTCATATAATTTTGGTTTTTAATTTTATCATCAACCTAAAATTTAAATTATGAAAAAAAAAATGACAAATTGGTTAAAGTTTAGAAACCGAACTAGACCATTAAAAAAATTACTATTAATAACGATGTTAGCTATACTATTTCCGTTATTGTCAATTTCACAAACTGTCTATACATTTAATAATGCATCAGCTACTGGAAGGTATGGGCCCACTCAGGCACAAACAAATACTGCTTATACTGCAACTACTCTTGCAGGCCTGGTAACAATTAACACACAAGGAATACAAGAATTTACTGTTCCTTATACTGGTACCTATAGAATTGAAGCATTAGGTGCAAGCGGTGGCCAACAAGCCGGAAAAAAATTCGGAACAGGCGCTAATATGATTGGAGAATTTAGTTTAACAGCCGGTGAAGTTATTTGTGTTATAGTTGGACAAGCAGGACTAACCTCCATTAATACCTGGGAAGGTTGTGGCGGCGGCGGCGGAAGTTTTGTTGTGAAAAAAACTGGAAATATTCCATTAATTATTGCTGCAGGAGGTTCCGGTGGAGATGGTAATGGTAGTTATGAAACAAGACCAAAACCAGGAGGATCAAGTACAACTGGAAACCCAGCTTTAGCCGGAACAGCAAATGACGGAGGTAGTGCAGGTGGAGGGTTTACTTTTGATGGGGCTAATGGCTATCAATCTACAGGAGGAAAAAGTTATGTAAATGGGTGTAATGGAGGTACATGTTCTTATGGATCTGCAATTTCTCATGGAGGATTTGGTGGTGGTGGTGGTTCATCATATTATACTATGGGAGGTGCCGGCGGTGGCTATCAAGGAGGTTCAACTTTCGCAGGTTATTCTGATACTGACGGCATTACTTCAGCATATAGTTATAATAATGGAACAAATCAAACAAATACATCAGGAACAAATCAAACATTAAGTAATTTATTAGTAAACGGACAAGTAAAAATCACTAATCTTTTTTCAGCAACAATATCTCAAACTGCAAATATTTTATGTAATGGCGCTACAACCGGAGCATTATTGATAACTACTGTTGGAGGTAATATTTCAACTGGAACTCAAACATTTAATTACACTGGAGGAATGCAGACTTACACTGTTCCTGCCGGAGTCACATCAATAACAATTGATGCATATGGTGCTCAAGGTGGCACGGCTACTGATGCAAGTAAAACAGGTGGATTAGGAGCAAGAATTAAAGGTGACTTTGCAGTTACACCCGGTCAAACTATTAACGTTCTTGTTGGTGGAATTGGCAGTAATTGGAATTGTGGTTCAGGCGGCGGCGGTGGATCATTTATTGTAAGAACAGGAACCCCATTAGTAATAGCCGGTGGCGGCGGTGGCGGTTTCTATTGTTCAGCACTTGGAGGAAATTTTGGAGGTTCAGGATTAACAACAACAAATGGAGGAGACGGAATACCATGCCCTGGAAGAGCTGCTATGACAGGCGGTGCAGGCGGTAACGGTGGAAATGCATACTTTGGTGGCGGAGGCGGTGGCTTCCTTAGCGCAGGATCAAGCACTACAGGACAAGGCGGAGCTGTTTATCCAGGAAATGGTGGAAGCCCAGGTGGTGGTTATGGCGGCGGCGGATGTTATTATGCTGGCTGTTGTGGCGGATCAGGTGGAGGCGGTGGATATAGTGGAGGTTCTAGCGGAACATCTGATGGATGTGCCGGTGGTGGTGGTGGTTCTATTAATAATGGAACAAATCAAACCAATACAGCCGGAGCAAGAAATGGAAATGGATTAGTAACTATTTCATATACATTAACTTATACTTATACATGGAGTCCAAATGTTAGCACTACAAATACTGCTTCAGGATTAGCTGCAGGCACATATAATGTAACAGTCACAGATGCTTTAAGTGCAACTACTACAGCATCATTTACAATAACTCAACCAACAGTTATTACAGCAACAACTTCACAAATTAATGTAAGTTGCAACGCTGGCGCAAATGGTTCAGCTACTGTTGTTGCTTCTGGTGGAACAGGTGCATATACTTATTTATGGACCGGCGGCGGAACAGCTGCAACAAAGAGCAGTTTATTAGCGGGTAATTATATTTGTACAATTACAGATGCAAATTCTTGCTCAATAACAAAATCATTTACAATAACTCAACCTGCTGCTGCATTATCTGCATCTACAAGTCAGGTTAATGTTTTGTGTAATGGTAATTCAACAGGATCTGCAACAGTAACTCCAGCAGGTGGAACAACAGCATACTCATATTTGTGGACAGGTGGTGGAACCACTGCAACAAAGAGCAGCTTAGTAGCAGGAACTTATGTTTGTACAATTACAGATGCAAATTCATGCTCAATAACAAAATCATTTACTATTGCAGAACCAACATTATTAACTGCTGCAACTTCACAGGTAAATATATTGTGTAATGGAAACTCAACAGGATCTGCAACAGTAACCGCAACAGGTGGTACAACTGCATATTCATACTTATGGACCGGTGGTGGAACAACTGCAACAAAGAGCAGTTTAGTTGCTGGAACTTATGTTTGTACAATTACAGATGCTAATTCTTGTTCAATAACTAAATCATTTACAATTGCAGAACCAACATTATTAACTGCTGCAACTTCTCAGGTAAATGTTTTATGTAATGGCAATTCAACAGGATCTGCA
>CAIQJL010000110.1 GCA_903872185.1 uncultured Bacteroidota bacterium
ATTTTTTGGTCTTCGATTGTCATAGAAGTATCTCTGGATTTAAAAACTCTATTGTAATTAAATAAAACTTCAGGAATATGATAAATTTTTTTATCAAGTTCAATAATTGATAACCAAAAATCATAATCTTCCATACCATATAACATATTTTTGTTGAACCCCCCTGTTTTTTCCCAATCAACTTTTCTAAAAAAAGATGTTACAGGAAAACAAGATTTGCTCCTGAAATTAAGGTGTTCAGGGAATTTGTAGTTAAATTTTGGTGTAGTAATCTTTCTAAACATCCCTAATTTGCTTATTGTTCGCCAATTGCAGCAAACTATCCCTACATTATAATTGTTTTCCAGAATTTTTACCGCTTTTTCCATATATGTCGGTTCAATTGTATCATCCGCATCAAGCGGTAATATATATTCCCCCTTTGCTTCCTGAATAGCTATATTTCTTGCTACGGATGGTCCTTGGTTGTTGATGTGTAAAACTTTTGTTTTAGGTCGCTTGAAGTTATTTAAAATTTTATTTGTTTCTTCATCTGTTGAACCGTCATTAACTATTATTATCTCAAAATTCTGAAATGTCTGATTTAAAACAGAATTAACAGCTTTATTTACGTATTTTCCCTGATTGTAACAAGGCATAACAACCGTAACTTTAACATTTTCTTCCATTATAAACCTGCCTTTCGTTTTTCTGTATTAAATACATTTATTAAAAGAATACCATAAATAATTTTTGCAAAAACAAGATTTAAGGCTGCTGCGACTATACCAAACCTCGGAATGAAAATGAAATTAATTAAGATAGTTATTATTAGTTGGATAAATCTTAAAATAGTGCTGTATTTTGGTTTTCCAAGCGGGTATAATGCCTGTTCAAAGGGAAGCAGAATCATTGATAATAAAGTCAACACGGCTAATATTTGTACAATAATAACAGAATCATTATATTTTGGACCAAATAATAGTGGGACAATATACGGAAATAAAGGAATTATTGGGATTAACAATAAAGATAAAACCACAATCGGTTTTACAATCCCTATGGTTAGTTTGAATAAATCGTTTACTTTAGTTTCTGCCATTTTAGGCAACATAACTTTACCCAGAACATTAGGTAAAAATGACACTATAGACACTAGATTAAAAGCAGCTGAATAAATACCCAGTTGAGCGTAGCTTACCCAAATAGAAAGCATATAAATATCAACTCTACTGGCAACACTGCTTAGAGTAGCCAAAACAAACATCCATTTTTCATAATGAAAGATTTCTGTCAAAAAAGGTTTTGAAAATTTTTGAAGGCAATAACTTTTTATAAAAACTATATATCTTGGAATAAAAAATAGTGTAAATAGCAAAGGAATAATAAAAACAAACATAATATATTTCAGCAATACCAATTTAGTAAAGCATAACCATGACACAAAACATAATAAAACAATGTATCTTGTTATATTTATTATTGCCCTGAGTTTAAATTTTTGTATTGCTTGTAAATAAGTATCGTTTACAAAGAACAAGGATTCACCTAAAAAACCTAAAACGAAAAACGGTAAAAATTTTATAAGCTCGGGTTTGTTAAATCCAATTAAAAGTTTTTCCCCAAATAAAATTATCCCCAAAAAGCATAAAACCAAAATAATTGACTTCGTCAAAAAATATAGCCCGAACACAGCATTTTGTTTTTCTTTATTGTAATTAGAAAATCTAATGGCAGTATTTTCCATCCCGAAATCGAATAAACTACTGAACACACAAATATTTACAAAAACAAATGAATATACCCCGTAATTTTGTGGACCCAAATTTCTGATAAGCATTAAGGTAATAAAAAATCCCATAATTTTGGTGATAATGTTTTCGCTAAAAGTTATACCTAAATTTTTTACAAACTGACTTTTAGATATTTTTTGTAAGTAATTTTGGAGTCTTTGCATATAAAAGTCCTAATATTATGTACAACCAAATTTGTGTATTAAATTGGTTAAATGCCGTATCAAACATTCCTTCGATAAAAAATGAAACAATAATAAGAGTAATGGAAGAACTAATTACTTTTATTATTAAATTATTAGTCTGCATACATTTATAGGCATAAACCAAGTTATTTATTAAAAATAAAACTATAACACCTGCACCTATTACGCCCATTTCCACTGCGTAATAAAGTATAAAATTATGCGAAACATAATTCAGATATTGTGTAGGAAGAACATTTGCAGGAATAAGCATATGTATTGCATCCAGATAAGATTGTAAGCCGGAGCCAAAAAAGAAATTTTTCGGACTACTTGTTATAGATGTAATCGCGATTGCCCAAAGCTCATTTCGAGGTGAAATAGTGTTTACGTAGGACGTGGTTTTTAAGAAATTCATTGCCATAAATATAAATAAAGCTAGGGGAGTTAGCTTCATTAAAAATCCGGATTTTTTAGAGATTGTTTGGAATTTAAAAAACAAAATCCCGATTATCAAGGCTAGTAAGCTTCCTCTTGAGTACGTTGTTACGACTCCAAAGAAAAGTATTGCAAGAATAATGTATCCCCGCCTTTTGTCTTTGGCGATAAAATAGTTTATCGGGAGAAAAAACAGAAAAATTAGATTTAAGAATGGTCCCAAGCTGTTAAAATGTGGAAATGAGCCTTGCCCATGCCATACCAAAGAGGAACCTATACCTAAATAGCCTAAATATCCGCGTGTAGATTGAAAATTCGCACCTAAACTACCGGTTAAAGATTGTAAAATTCCATAAAGAGCTTCAAATAAGCCTACAAATATTATGACTTTTACAAGCTCAGATAATTTAACCTCTTTAGTTCTCAAGAAATAAATTGTCATATAAAAAGTAGCGGCAATTTCTCCATATCTTAAAAACCCCTGATATCCTCTGTGGCTTATGGAATTAAATCCGAAAAACAGATGCAAAATAAATAATACAATTAACCATAAATCTATTTTTGTTCTAATGCTTACTTTGTTAATTTGGGAAGTAAAGATACTTCTAAAAAATAATCCTAAAAAGCATATTGTTATTAATATGTCCGATTGGTTGAATGGCAAGCCTGAGCCTGCTGACATCCTAAACCCCCCGATGAAGAAAGGTGAAGTTATTAAAATTAAATAAAAACAAATTTTTGGATTTGCAAGCAAATATAGTAATGAAGCAAGCACAACAAGCCCTATAAACAAATATTGAACAGGAAAGAAGAAAATTAAGCTCCCGCTTAATGCAACTATAATTAATAAAAATTTTTCTAAATTATTAAATTTATTTATCATGCATCTTTCTCTTTATAATTTAAGCGATATTCGATTTTATCCTTTTAAAGGATTTCAAGAATAATTCCTTTAAAATCATTCCCAAAAAAATTGAATTTGTAATCAAGTATCTTTTCCACATGCGTTTTGGTTCTTGGATTAGTCTATACAGCCATTCGCAATGGATTTTTTGCGTCCATTCAGGGGCGCGTTTAACCTTCCCTGCGACAACATCAAAGCTTCCGCCTACACCCATCGTAAAAGGAACATCCATAGCTTTGGAATACTTACTTAAAAAGATTTCTTTTTGTGGTGAACCCATTGCAACAAAAAGAATATCAGCTTTTGAGTTTTTAATATTTTCTATAAGTGTTTCTTCTTCATCTTCTCGGTAATAACCGTTTCGGTATCCTGCAACATCTAATTGTGGGTACTTTTCTTTATAAATCCCCACAACTTTTTTAACTATTTCTTCTTGCGCCCCAAAAAAGTAAGGTCTGTAACCTTTTTCTGCGGAATATTCAATCAACTTGTCCATTAAATCAATTCCTGCGACTCTTTCAGGAATATTAATGCCTAAAAACTTTGCTCCGAGGATGACGCCGGCACCATCAACATTTATAAGAGGACAGGCATTTATAATCTCTCTGAGTTGTACATCTTTTTGTGCATACACTAATTTAGCAACATTGACAACCACATGTTGAACGCATTCTCTATCCTCAATAAATTTGGAAATTCTTTCTAACGTATCTTCTAGTGTTATTATATCAAGATTAAGTCCAAAAAAAACAATTCGAGTATTCATTCTAGCGGCCTCTTAATTTGGATCTTGCTGCAAGTGCAAATACGTTTTATAATCACCGACAAGTTTGGATTCAGTTTCTCTGACAATTGTTCCAATAAATGGTATATTAGCATTTTTCAAGGATTTTGTAATCATTTGCAGTGTCGTATACGTAATTGTTTTATTTACAAGAAGAATAACTCCG
>CAIQJL010000111.1 GCA_903872185.1 uncultured Bacteroidota bacterium
AGGTAACCATTTAGGCATTCCATCATGCCAATAACGCATTCTTTTTGTTAGTTTTATCTTGTTTAAATCATCTTCTGAAAAAGGACCAGTTTTTTCTGAGCCGTCAAAAAGAAAGATTTTCTTCATTATTTATTTTGAAAATAATGTGATTGTATTTTTAAATTTTAAGTGCCTGCAAGTAGCTATGTTAAGTGATTTCTATTGACTAATGTGAGGGAGTTTTCTTCTAAGTTCGCTTGAGGAAATTTTAAATACTAACCATTCTACTATATTAAAACAAGTTGCTTCGTTACAAGAATCAATGTTTGTAATGAGCTTCATTTTGCTCTTTATTATATCATTTTGATTTGTTTGAGAAGTACCTTTTTCATAAATAGTTATTTTAACTATACCAATACTGTCAGTGATTGTAATATAAATTCTTCTCCAAAAAATATAATTTTTATTCTTTTTAATTATAAAAGCAATACGTTTTTCTTTTAGTAGAAATGCAGATCCAAAAAACTCATACTTTAAATCATCACTTAAATGTGTTGAACCAATCTCAATACTTGGCTTACGTTCTTCTGGAGAGATACGCGAAACTCTTTCAATTAGCTCATTTAATTTTGTTATAAAGGGAAGTATCCTTTCATGATTTGCTTTTTTTATATCACTTTCTACATGAACATCCTGAGTGTAAATATGGTCCTTTTCTTTTTGCCGTTTTTCAGCTTCTTCTATCCAGTTACTCATTAGTAATTAATTATAATGTATAAAGATAATTAATTACTTAAAATTAAAAATTAAAAGAAATGAATTTTTAAGAACAATTTCACGAGGTATGTAAATAGTTAAATATATGCACTTTATGATATATTTAATATTCTTTTAAAGATTCATGAACGCCTTTATGAATTTCATACCAATATTCAAATGCTGCTTCTTTTTTGTTAACATTAAATCTTTCGTACCAATAATTAAGTTCTAATTCATCAGATTTTTCTTCAAATTTATTTTTAATAAATGTATGAACTAAATCCATATTTCTTTCCGATTCCCAGAATGAAGAAGAATTACGGCTGTTAATCCATGATGAAATTTTTTTAACAGATTCTACGTATTCAAACTTTTTGTTATATAGTTTACCAATAATATCTGCAATCATGTCTTCGGCCCATGCTCTATGGAATCTGCAAATTCCCATATTGTCGAGCATAAGTTCTTTAATCATTCTATTGGCATTTTCTCTTCCAAGTTTTCGTGGGTCCATAAAGTCTTTGCCGTAATACATGTAATATTTACCCATCATTGGCATTGGCGATAAAACACCAGGAGTCCAGTACTGATTTGGTACCATCCAGCCTTTTCTACGAAAACCAGCAAAAACAAATTTGTCCATTACTTTTTTTCCTCTATCCTGACTAATTTTATGAGCTAACAAACGGGCTCCATCTTTCATGTCAAGCATGTCATATTTGCCAGAAATAACATTATCTAATAAAGTGACACCTAACTGAGCATTTTTCATTGAGTCATTAACAATATCAAAACCATCAGCACCAAAAACTGGTTTCTCTTTAAGTCCAACTTCTGAAAGTTTGATTATTCCTTCGGAGATACATTCAAATAGCCATGAAATAACACCACCAACAGAAATTGCATCAAATCCTAACATATCTGCATGATGATTCAAAAGCTCAGCAGCCCGTTGGTCGAAAATACCAGAAAGTGGACCCATTGTTTGATAAGGCTCGTAATCTTTTTTGAATTCATGGTTCATTTTTTTGCAAACTGCAGCACAAGGCTCTCCGCAATGCTTTTGTTGTCGAGGTTTTATGGTTTCCTCATTAAATTGTTTTAAATAATGATCGACAACAAATTTTTGGTGTAATTCTTTTCTGTCGTTCTCGCTCCAATAAATAGATTTATAATTAAATGCAATTATTTTACTTCCAACTGTAGCGTAATTTACACCTAATGTTCCACCAGTTTCAAAATGTTCATCGAAACGATATTTTGTTGTTGCCTCTATGTCTTTTGCAGCTAGTTTTTTATTGTATTTGTCTTCGAACCATGAGTCGGCAACTTTACGATCTCTAAAGTCTTCATCTAAAAATGTTCCTCCGTAAATTATTGAAGCTATTCCATGTTGTTGTAAAAGTTTACTTCCAAATCCGCCTCGGCCAGCCCATGTATCAACAAAAGAAATATCTTTATTTTTTATTGGGGCTGAACAAATTGATCCAAAATCAGTCATTTGAGCTGCAGGACCAGTTGCTAAAATTCTTGGGTCATTTTCATATCTATGTCCAAATTTTGATAAAGTATAATCCATCAGAGAATACACACCTTTTCTGCCGCTCTTCCATATAGCCTGAGTATCTAATGGCTGAAATTCAAGATCGATCTCTTCACCGTGATTTCTATTTAAATAAAGTATTGAATTTGCTTTTGCTTTGCCTACAATTGAAATCATGCTTATGCCTAAATTGTCAAATACTAAGCCTGCACCACCCATTGACGAGACATAAAACCCAGCCCAACATGGTGAAAATCCAGCAAAAATCAAACGATTTGAACCAGGTAAAATAGAACCTGCTAATAACCCTGTTCCTATGGTAAGACTGTTATGAACGCCAGAAAGGTGAAACCCAATATCAACTGGACCATAAAATTTACCGATTGGGTAACGTTGCATTTTATAAAATCCTGTTGAGGCATCTATCATTAATACTTTAATAAAACTTTCCATATCAATAAAATTATTTTCAGCTAAATTAATAAATAAATGTATTGAATTAATACTTTGATGTTTTTAAATTATAAAAGAGTAATATTTATTATTTAAGCCAGATGCCAGTTTGTGAATATAGAAAGGAAAAAATACCTAAAAAAAATCAAGTGATAATACTTATTGAAATTTCTCAAAATCAGGTCATATCACTCTTTTTTTTGGAAGGGTAACAACCCCATCTTTGTATAGTAATATTTAATCTATATTTTTATGAAACGCATTGTGATTTTAATAGCAATACTTCTAACAACATCAGTGTTATTTGCACAAGAAGTAAAAATAAATAACAATCTAGTTGTAGAATCTGATGGTACAATTCGAATGGATGGTGCTTCTTCGGTTTGGGATGATTTAAGGGTTACGTTAGATAAAGGATCTAGTTCAGCAACACTTGATTATATTTCGGGAAGTAATGGTCCACAAATCTGGTTTTTTAAAGATAATGCTTCTGTTGAAGCGATGTCATTTACTGTACAATTACCTCATGGATGGAAAGAGGGTAGTACCATATATCCGCATATGCATTGGTTGCCAAAGTCAACAGCTACAGGTAATGTAGAGTGGAATTTTGAGTATACATGGGCAAATAATAACTATAGCTCACCAGAAGTTTTTCCTGCTATAACAACATCTACATTTATAAGTACAGGACCGTTTACAGCAAGAAGTTTTTTAACAACTACATTATCAGCTGGCAACGTTGGCATTGATGGAACAGGAAAAACAGTGTCAAGTATTTTAATATGTAGAATCTGGCGTAAGTCGGATAACACAAACGATACTTATAATGCTGATGCTGGAGTTTTATTTTTAGATTTCCATTATCAGATGGATACATTTGGAAGCCGTTCTGAAAGTTCAAAGTAAAAACTTTTTTAAATTAACTAAAATGAAAAAGTTTGAAGTTTTAATAGCAATTTGCTTGTCATTTGTTCTAACAAATGAACTAAAAGCACAGGGTGTAGAAATATCATCTGGAGGAAAAATTGAGTGTGTAAGTTCAGTAAGTATTGAAATTAAAAATGGAAATTTCATAAATAATGGAACATATACTATGGGTGCCGAAACTTTTACTTTTTCTGGTACAACAAATGGAAATATTTCGGGTAGTAGTAATAACGATATTTATAGTTTAAATGTAAATAACAGTAATGGCGTATCTCTAAATGGAATAGGATATTGTGCTGTAAATAAAACTTTAACATTTAGTACTGGATTATTAAATACCGGAAGTAATTTTATTATAATTAATGATAATGCTACAGTGAGTGGTGCAAGTACATCAAAATATATTAACGGTAATTGTAGAAAAGTAGGTAATGATGCGTTTACATTTCCTATAGGAAATAATAGTAAATATGCTCCGATTGGTATATCGGCCCCTGCAAATGTTACCGATCATTATACTGCAGCATATTATAAAACAAATCCAAATTCACTATATAGCGTAACATCATTAGATTTAGGTTTGAATAATGTTAGCACAAAAGAATATTGGACATTAAATAGAACAAATGGTACTAGCAATGTATTTGTAACTCTTAATTGGGATAATACAAGTGGCGTTTCTCAGGTTGCCGATTTGCAAGTAGCCAGATGGGATGGTGTAAAATGGACAGATGCTGGTAATACGTCAACAACCGGGAATTCAAGTTTAGGATCAATTACTTCAAGCATTGTTAGCTCTTTTAGTCCATTTACATTGGGATCTTCAACAGTAAATAATCCTTTACCTGTAGATTTGTTATATTTTAATGCAGATTGTAATAATAGTAAAGTTAAAATAAATTGGTCAACTGCATCAGAAGTAGATTGCGATTATTTTATTGTAGAAAAAATGTATGAAGGTGAAAGTTTTGCGAAAATTGCTAAAATAAATGGTAGTGGAAATTCAAATCAAATAATTAATTATGAAATAGAAGATGATAATTCAAAAAATATTATTGCATATTATAGGCTTACACAGGTTGATTATTCAGGTATAGAAGAAGTAATGAATGATAAAATAACTTCTTCAAACTGTAATTTCATTCAAAATAATATTAACGTATATAATGATTATAATGGATTGAATATAATAGTTAATACTTCCAAAGAAGAAACTGTTTTAATGAAAATTTTTGATTTAACTGGTAAATTGATTTTAAGTAATAATTTGGTTTTAAACGAAAGAGAAAATTTAATAAATATGGTAGATTATAATCTTTCTAAAGGCATGTATATTGTTAATATTATTGCTTTAGATTACAATAAGTCAACAAAAATTATGGTTAAGTAGGTTAATAGGTAGGTTTTTTCATTCTTAGATTTAATAGTTGCCAGAGTTATGAACTGGCAACTATTTACTTTTATGTTAATTTTTAATATTAGCTTCAGCTATGAATATAGAATCAAAAACAATTAAATAAAATATTCTTTATACAATATACACAATAATTAAATTTTAAGAATAAAATACAAAAAAAGTTTAGTCTTTTTACCTGCGAAAATAAATGAAAATCAGGTTTAATTACTCTTTTTTTCATCTGCTATCGACCCGATATTTGTATAGTTAAATATCTAACATTTTTTATCATGAAATACAGATTTATTTTCTTCATAATGTTACTAATTACATCCTCAATATATGCACAGAATGTACTTGTAACAGATGATAATGCTTTTACTTCATCATCTACAGCAATGCTTGATGTGAAAAGTGTTACCAAAGGGTTTCTAATTCCTAGGTTGACTTCAACACAAAGAGATGCAATTTCCGGAACAAAAGAAACAAGTTTACTGATTTATAATTCTACTTTAAGTAGATATGAATATTATAACGGAACTACATGGGTTCCTTTAAATCAAATGTCAGGAACTTTTACACAAGGATCTGTTCCTTTCGCTGGCGCTGATGGTCTTTTAACTCAGAATAATTCAAAATTATTTTGGGATAATACAAACTATCGTTTAGGAATTGGGACTTCGAGTCCAACTGCAACACTTCACTTACAAGCAGGTTCTGCAAGTGCTGGTACAGCACCGTTAAAATTTACCGCAGGTCCCTTACTGACTACTGTTGAACCAGGAGCTATGGAATATAAGGGACATACTTTGTATTTTACTACATATTTAATTAGAAGAAGTGTTATGCTTGCTCAGGATGTTGTTATGGCAGATGTTCCAGTTACAAATACCTCTGCAGAAACAGTTATTTACACTGCAAATATGGCAGCTGATTACCTTACTGCTGGTAAACTGATAAACATTAAATTATATGGAAATTATAGAACAAAAAATAATGATGGTACGAATATATTTACTATTAAAGTAAAAGAAGGAAGTAATACTATTATTACAACTACATCCATAGCAACAAATACTGGAACTGGTCTAAGGCCTTGGGATATTGAAATAAGTTTAACAATTAGAAGTATTGGTACAGCTGGATCTGTAGTTAGTTATGGCAAAATTCAACAAGATAATGTAGCTGACAATGCTGATTACAGTATTACACCTTTTAACACAACAATAGCA
>CAIQJL010000112.1 GCA_903872185.1 uncultured Bacteroidota bacterium
AATATAGCCCACCATTTTTTCCACCAAGGTGATTCAATTATTATGGAAAGCTCAAATGGATCTGAGTTGCAAATTCCATGTGAATTAAAAGCTTTTATAAGTAAAGTGTAATGTCCTTCTTCAAGAGGGAAAAATATAGCTGAAGTATTAAAAGTAGGGTCGGACCATTCAGAATCAAACCCTTCCAATTTATATTGATAAGTAACCATTTCTGGGTTACGAAAAGTGATGCCTGCAAAATCGATTTTAACTTTATATTTTGAATAAGGCATTGAGATGTTGTCAAAATCAAGAACTTCATTCTCATTGAATTTAACGGAGGTAATAATCACTGTTGGGGGAATATTGTTTATTGAATTTTTTCTGAAATCATATCTTAAAATACCATCACTTGTTCCAAACCAAACTATTCCAGAATTATCAATATAGTTTGCATTTAAATTGCAATCGCAAATAATTCCTCTGTTTTTTCCAAATTGCTTTATTGTGTTTTGATTTATAGCACTTAATCCTTGTCTATGTCCAACCCATACTGCTCCTGTTTTGTCGCTAAGGATGCTATAACAATAATTAGAAAGCAATCCATTTTTTAATGAATAATTTTGAAATGTGCTATCTGTTTTAACAAAAATACCATTACCATATGTGGCAAGCCATAATCTTCCTCTTGTGTCAAATGCAAGTGAATTTATTTTTAACAAATCATCAGTTAAACATACTTTTATTTTCTCTATTCCTTTTGAACTGTATTTACATAAAAAATTTGTTGGAGTTGCAATCCATACATTTGAATTATTGTCAGTAATAATTTGATTAATATAATTATGTGGAAGTCCGTCAACTGTTGTTAAAATCTTATGAGTCTTTTTATCCTTATTAATTATAATTAAACCATTATGAGAACCAACAAAAATATTTTCGCCAAAACCAACTATTGAGCTAATGGATTTATTTAATTGGTCTTCTGAAATAAAATATGGTTTAGCTTTACATTTTTCAGTATCAAAAGTAAATAACCCATTGTTTTCGGTACCAATCCAGAGCATAAGATCTTTATCAAGATAAATGGAAGTTATTTTATCATTAGGAATGCCATCTTTACTTGAATAATAAATTGGCTCATTCATTTGTTCGTTTAATAATTTTATTAGTTTCCCTGTGGTACCAGCCCAAATATAATTTTTGCCAGAAAAAACGGCATAAATAGGAATTTCATCTTCTGTGTCTTGCAAAAGATATGTGAAAAAATTCTCAAGAAAGGTTAATAATCCATTTCCGTATGTTCCAATCCAGATATTTCCTTCACGATCAAAAAATAATTTTTTAATGTTAAGAGAATTTAATCCATTAGATTGATTAAAAATTATTGGATTTGTAAATGAATTTGTAGTTTCAGAAAAAGGAATATTGATGACTCCTCTACCCATTGTACCAATCCAGATGCTACCATTTTTTTCACAAACAATATCCTTTATAGAGACTTCAGATAATTTTAAATCAGGATATATTTCTTTAATATTCGTTCCAGAAAATGTATAAAGGCCTGCATCTTCAGTACCAAAATAGTAATTGCCTGAAGATTTTGAAAAAGATATGCATTCGATTTTAGATA
>CAIQJL010000113.1 GCA_903872185.1 uncultured Bacteroidota bacterium
TAAAGTTGCAAAAATTCAAATAACAGAAAAACTTGAAATTGGTGTGGCTGTTGTTAGTGGATTATCAAATGCCGAAGAACTTTTAAAAGAAATTAAAAACGGCAGAAACGACATTCATTTTATTGAAGTTATGGCATGTCCTGGTGGTTGCATTAGTGGTGGCGGACAACCAATAAATTCAAATGAAGAAGCATTAAAAGAAAGAATTAAATCAATTTATAAAATTGATGAAAAAGAACCAATAAAAGTTTCTCATAAAAACCCTGAAATTATAGACATATATAAAGACTTTTTAGGAGAACCATTAGGTCATAAAAGCCACGATTTACTGCATACCAGTTATGCAAAACGTGATGAAGTAATACTATAACAAAATACTTAAAGCGCCTAAAGTTATAAGTACTTAAAGTTAAAAATTAAAAAAATGGCAAAGTTCACAAATAATAATCCCCTTGTTTTTACGAGAAAAAATCGTTGCAAGATGTGTTATACTTGCGTAAGAGAATGTCCCGTAAAAGCTATAAGTATTATTAATGGTCAGGCAAATGTTATAACCGACAGATGCATTGCCTGTGGAAACTGTGTAAGAAACTGTACCCAGGAAGCAAAAATTTATTATAATTCAATCGAAGAAACTGTTAACATTTTAAAATCTGATAAAAGAAAAATAGCAATTGTCGCCCCAAGTTTTGTTGCCGAATTTATAGAGATTGAAAATTATAAGCAATTCGTTGGAATGATTAAAGTCCTTGGTTTTGACGATGTTGTTGAAGTTAGTTTTGGTGCAGATATGATTGCCAACGAATACAGAAATTTACTAACAAAATCAGATCTACAGATAATTTCAAGCGATTGTCCGGCTGTAGCATTTTACATTATGCATTATATGCCCGAATTAGTGTCAAAACTTGCGCCTATTGTTTCGCCAATGGTAGCAACAGGCAGAATAATGCGCAAAAAATATGGAGAAAATGTGAACATTGTTTTTATTAGTCCTTGTATAGCAAAAAAAGCAGAATCTCTGGAAATTAATGCTGTATTAACGTTCACCGAATTAAGACAATTATTTACAAGCTTTAAAATTTCTAAAGAAACTGTAAAAGAATGCGACTGGGACGAACCTAAAGCTGGTAGTGGAGCATTTCTTCCTATTAGCAGAGGACTAATGCAAAACATTTCAAAAAACGTTAATGTTGGCGATAATGATATAATTGTAACGGATGGTTATATAAATTTTAGAGAAGCATTAATGGAATTATCGTCAGGCCATATTAAATCACAATATACAGAATTATTATGTTGTGAGGGTTGCATTATGGGCCCTGGAATGTCAAAAAATGGCAGAAAATTTCAACGCAGAAATTTAGTAAAATCTTATGCCAACGAAAAAGTTAAGAATTTAAACCTTGAAAAATGGAAAAAAAACATTGAAAAATACAGCAATATAGATTTTAGTACTCATTTCGAAAACATGGACAGAAGAGCCTCTGTTCCTGAAAGAAAAGAAATTGATTTGATTTTAATAAATATGGGAAAATCTTCAGCTGAAGATTATCTTAATTGCGGTGCATGTGGTTATGCTACTTGTGAAGAACATGCTATCGCCATATTTCAAGGATTAGCTGAAATTGATATGTGCTTACCCGAAACAATTAAAAAACTTCACTCAACAATTGAAGAATTACATACAACAAATGGAAAACTTGCAAACACACAACAACAGTTAAATAAATCAGAAAAACTCGCTCACATGGGACAGCTTTCAGCTGGTATTGCGCATGAATTAAACAACCCACTTGGTGTAATAACAATGTACAGCAATTTACTTAAAGAAGAAATCCCTACCGATAGTCAGTTATTTAAAGATCTTGAATTAATTGCAGAACAAGCTAATCGTTGTAAGGTAATTGTTGGCGGTTTACTAAATTTTGCAAGAAAAAATCAAGTCAAATTAACCGAAACAGATATTAATGAATTTGTAAAACATAGCCTTAGTTCAGTTATTATTCCCAACAATATATCTACATCATTTTGCTCAGAAATTAAAGACACTTTAATGATGATTGATGCAGAACAAATGATGCAAGTATTAACAAATGTTGAAAAAAATGCAATTGAGGCAATGCCAGATGGTGGTGAATTAAAATTAGTTGTTAAGGGAAATGGCAAAGAAATAGAAATAAACATTAGCGATACGGGAACTGGTGTAGAAAAAGAAAATATGGATAAACTTTTCACGCCATTTTTTACTACAAAAGAAATTGGCAAAGGAACAGGTCTTGGTTTGCCTATTGTTTATGGAATTGTAAAAATGCATAAAGGAAAAATTGACGTGATTTCTAATGTTAATAAAAGCCAGGGTCCTACAGGCACAACATTTAAAATCACATTACCAAAAAATATTTAACAAATAAAAAACACAATAAAATGAACTCCAGGAAATTAATTTTAATAGTAGATGATGATATAGATTTTATTAGTCAGATAAAGCTTTACTGTGAAAAATTCGGATACGAAACAATGACTGCAACCAGCGAAAACGAAGCATTAGAGTTAATTAAAACCAGAAAACCTGATCTGGCAATGCTCGATTTAATGATGGAAAAAGACGATAGCGGTTTTATTTTGTCTTATAAAATAAAACAAAAATATCCTGACGTTCCAGTAATAATTGCAACAGCAGTTACTTCAGAAACTGGATTAATTTTCGGAGTAGAATCACACGAAGAACAACAATGGATTAAAGCTGATTTAATAATGGAAAAAGGTGTTCGCCCCGATCAGTTACAACGAGAAATAAAAAGATTACTTAAAGAATAATATTGTCACGCTGAGGTGCTCGAAGCGTGAGAGTATAAAAGTCATCCTTCGAGAGCCTCAGGATGCATAAAATAAAATATCATGTCAGATTTAAAAGTTTTAATAGTCGACGATGAGCCAGGTATTCGCTCTGGAATTTCAAGAATTCTTAGAAATTACCGTGTAGGATACCCATTTCTTGAAGAGGATTTTGGCTTTACATTAACAGAAGCCGAAACAGGAGAAATAGCATTAGAAATTTTAGAAAAACAAGAAATAGACATTGTTTTACTCGATAACAAATTACCCGGAATAGAAGGAATTGATGTGCTCGAGCAAATAAATAAAAGAAATTACGACACAGCAGTAATGATGATTACATCATATGCGTCACTTGAATTAGCTGTCACTGCAACAAAAAGAGGCGCATATAATTTTGTTCCCAAACCATTTACTCCTGAGGAATTGCGTGGAGCAATAGAAAGCATTACAAAACATTTGTTTTTAAAACGAATGACGAAAAAAATGAGTGAAACAGCTCGTCAGATAAGATTCCAATTTTTATCTGTTTTATCACATGAATTAAAATCACCAATAAACGCTATTGAAGGTTACTTGAAAATAATGCAAGAAAAACAGGCTGGTACTTCAATTGATGATTACATGCACATGATTAACCGCTCAATTGAAAGAATTACCGGTATGAGAAGCCTAATTATGGATATGCTCGATTTAACTCGTATCGAAAATGGAACAAAGAGCAGAAACTTAAAAGAAGTAGATATCATTGAATGTGCAAAAATGGCTATTAGCTCAATGGAGCCTATGGCTATTCAAAAAAACGTAAAAATTCTTACTGCTTTTCCAGAAAGTCTTATATTAACTGCCGACAGTAACGAAGTTGAAATTATTGCAAATAATTTAATTTCAAATGCCATTAAATATAACAGAGATAATGGAACTGTTACTGTTTCAATTTTTACCGATAAAACAGATTTAAACATTATTGTTGAAGATACCGGAATTGGCATTAATGCTGAAGAACAAGAATTTCTATTTCAGGAATTTATGCGAATTAAAAACAAAAAGACCCAAAACATAAGCGGTAGTGGTCTTGGTTTATCTATTGTTAAAAAAATAATTGAACTTTATAATGGAACAATAACTGTTGAAAGTCAACCAGATGTTGGAACCAAGTTTATAGTTAAAATTCCATTTAAAGCCCAAACTGTTTAACAGCAATATTTGAATAAGGAAGTTCATTGTTTTAGGCATTTGTAAATATTGTTTAACATATTTCAAACTGTTTGACAACATTTATTTATATAAAACATCACACTATTGCTCTTTTTATCAATTTGTTACAACGATATTGATGTCGTTTTTCTTTTTTGCTAATATACATTTCTACTGTTTTTTTAATAAATTAGCAACTCTTTTCTAAACAGTTTATCTAAAAACAATAAAATAAAATTTTTATGGCAATAACAAAGTTGGCTCAAATGTTTGATGTACTTAAAAGCAAAAGTAAAAAAAGATTAGTTGCTGCTTATGCAAACGATTCTCACACCATTGGTGCGGTTAATCAGGCAGTAGAAAAAGGATTAATTGATGCAACTTTAGTTGGAGACGAAGAAACAATTAAAAAAGTTTGTCTTGAACATAAAATTGATGTTACTAAATTTAAAATAGTACAGGAAACTGACGAAGTAAAGGCTGCAGAAAAAGCTGTTGCACTTATTAATGCTGGCGAAGGCGATATTTTAATGAAAGGCCTTGTTAGTACAGATAAATATATGCGTGCTATATTAAGCAAAGACAAAGGAATCATGGAAAGTGCAAGCGCTACATTAAGTCACGTTTCCGTAATTGAAGTTCCGAATTATCATAAATTATTAATTGTTTCCGATGTAGCTATTATTCCTGCTCCGGATTTAAAACAAAAAATTACTATTGCAAATTATCTAATCAGAACTGCTAAAGCATTACAAATTGATTTGCCTAAAGTAGCGGTTATAGCTGCTACCGAACAAATGATGCCAGGAATGCAGGCCTGTGTTGACGCTGCAATAATTTCCAAAATGGCTGACCGTGGACAAATTAAAGGTGCTTTAATAGATGGCCCTCTTGCTTTGGATGTTGCTATTGATAAAGAAAGCTGCGAAATAAAAAAATTAGTAAGTACCGTTGCAGGTGATGCTGATTGTTTATTATTTCCAAATATCGAATCTGGTAATGTTTTCTTTAAATCAAGCACTAAATTAAGTAACGGCGAACTTGGTGCTGTTGTTTTTGGAGCAAAAGTTCCTGCTGTTTTAACTTCACGCGGCGATAGTGAACTAACAAAACTTTATTCAATTGCTTTAGCTGCACTTATTGCAAAATAGACGTTATTTAAATTATTATAGTTCTTTTATTATTCTTTGTCATGCTGAACAAAGTGAAGCATCTAACACTAGATTCTTCGCTCTGCTCAGAATGACATTTCATCTTTATTTTAATTGAAATTTTATAAAATTATATACTATGGACCACCTAATTTTAGCAATAAATCCAGGTTCAACGTCAACCAAAATTGCTGTTTATAAAAGCCGTAAAAACATTTTCTTAACAAATGTCAAACATACACAGGAAGAGCTTCGTCCATTTCAAAAAATTTCACATCAATTCGAGTTCAGAAAAAACAAAGTCACAGAAGAATTAGCAAAAGCTGGGTTTGACATTAAAAAATTCGAAATAATAGTTTGTCGTGGTGGTTTGTTAAAACCAATTAAAGGCGGCGTTTATCGTGTTAACGAAAACATGCTTCGCGATATTAGTAACCCTATGGGAGAGCATGAATCAAATTTAGGTGGCGTTATTGCAAACGAATTAACAAAAGAAATTGGAAATGGCATAATCGCAATTATTGTTGACCCAACATGTGTTGACGAATTAGAAGACATTGCCAGAATCTCTGGAATGCCAGAGCTTCCACGCAAGAGTTTTTTACACACACTTAACCAACGTGCAGTTGCAAGAACTTATGCACAAGATCAAGGCGTTACATATGAAGAAATTAATGTAATTGTTGCGCATTTAGGTGGTGGAATTTCTGTTGGTGCACATTACAAAGGAAGAATTATTGATGTTAACAACGGTCTAAATGGTGACGGCCCAATGTCACCTGAACGCAGTGGTGGCTTACCGGTTGGGCAATTAGTTGAACTTTGTTTTTCAGGTAAATTCACAAAAGAAGAAATACTTAAAAAAATTAAAAGTTACGGCGGTTTATGTGCTTATTTAGGAACTAACGATGGAGTAAAAATAGAAAAGCTAATAGAAGAAGGAGACGCATATACCAAGCTTATTTACGATGCAATGGCATATCAGATTGCAAAAGAAATTGGTTCTTGCAGTACAGTTCTAAAAGGCGAAGTTGATGGTATTTTGCTAACGGGTGGTATTGCCTACAGCAAATACATTGTTGAAAAAATCACAGAAAGAGTAAAACATCTCGGACCAGTTAGAATATACCCTGGCGAAAGCGAAATGGAAGCTCTTGCATTTAATGGATACATGGCTTTAAAAGGTGAGGTTGAAATTCAAGAGTATTTGTAATAACATTCAGCTCCTCTGGAGCTGTTTTCTTTTTTCTTTGTTTTTATAAACATTAAACTCCTACGGAGTTTTAATTTATACCTAATTTTCACTTAGCATCAGCTTAGACTATTTCCTCTTCCCTCAGAATCTCCTGAAAGAGACTCTGAGAAAATTTACACATAATTTTCACTTAGCATACAGCTTAGACTATTTCCTCTTCCCTCAGAATCTCCTGA
>CAIQJL010000114.1 GCA_903872185.1 uncultured Bacteroidota bacterium
ATATGTTCCTGAAACCGTTGTTGCACCACCTTGTGTTAAAGTTACTGTTTGATTGGGAGCTGTGTTTGTAATAGTTGTTCCAGTTACATTAATTCCTGTTCCGCCAGTGTATGTGGTATTGTTATCAGTACTTGAAATTGTGAAATTAGGATATGTTCCTGTAACTGTTGTTGCACCTCCTTGTGTTAAAGTTACAGTTTGATCTGGTAAGGTATTGCTAATAGTTGTTCCGGTTACATCAATTCCATTTCCTGCAGAATAGGGAACAGTTGCTCCAGTAGAAGTAATAATATAATTTGGATAAGTTCCAGTTACAGAAGTTGACCCGGCGCCAGTTAATACTATTGGCTGATCGGGTTGAGTATTATCAATTGTAAAGTTAGGGTATGTACCAGTAACGCTAGTGCCAGTTCCAGAATTAATTACAACTGTTTGGTCTGGAGTTGTATTTGAAATTACATTTCCTGTAATATCAATTCCATTTCCTGAAGTATAGGTTTGGCCAGCATTCCCAGCGGTTTCAGCATAAAGAGCATATGGTACACTTAATAATTGTGTTGTTCCCATATCTAAATAACTTGTACCGCCAAGAGGATCAGCTTCAACTTTAACAAAATGTAAAGCGCTGCCCCAATTAATACCTGCGAAATTTCCAGTTGTTGTACCATTTCCTACAGAAAGCGTTACAACGCCAAAAGCATTTGTAGTTGCTGTATGAGTTTCAATATATTCAACTGTTCCGTTAATAGAGCCAGATATTATACTTATCTGAAAACTTACGGTTTGATTTCCCATTACGGTGCCTAAAGCATCGCGAACTACTGCTTGATATTGGAATGACTGTGGAGTTTGTGCAAAAATCTGTATTGAAAACAATACAGAAATGCAATAAATGGCTAATTTTTTCATGTTATTTATTCTCTAGTTTTTCTATTCTTTGAATAAGCTGCTCAATTATTAATTTTTGGCTTTTATTTTCTTTGATTAATTCTTGAATTGCAACTAAGCTAACACCAGCAACATCAGTTGCGGCAAGTGATTTTCCTAACATAGTTGGCTCATTTAAAACACCTGTTCCAAATGCATTATAAAATTCTTCAGCAAATGGACCAATGTGATACTCCTGAGTTTCTTTATAAAACCATCCTTTAATATCGAGATTTTCTATTTTTGATAATAAATCACTTTTGTCAATATTAGCAAATCTGTCTTTTAGAGTTTTTGAAGATATACTAGTCCAAACGCCTCCAGCAGTTAAATATGCTCCATTGCCATTTGTTGCAGCAGTTCCAACTTGAAGTGGATAAGTTGTAGCTGTTCTATTAAATGCCATTCTCCCATTAGCAAAATCACCATAAACTAAAGGAGTTGTTAAATCTGTAGAATTTTCAATAATTAAAACATCATTAGTTCCAGTTGCTAAATTTTGTCCTGATGTTTTTCCAATTAAAACATTACGTGAGCCAACATGCCCCATTCCTGCAAAGTAGCCTATTAAAACGTTATCGTCTCCATCTGCATATGCACCGCAATGATATCCTATCTGAACATTGTTGCTTCCTGCAGTTTTATAAATAGCAGCCTGACCTCCAACGTAAACATTATATCCACCAGTTGTTTGATTTCCACCAGTTGCTTTTCCTACAAAAGTGTTATTTGTTCCAGAAACAAGGCTGCTGCCGCTACTTTCTCCTACATAAACATTACTAATCCCATCAGTATTTAAAAGTCCTGCATCTCTTCCTATAAATATGTTATATGTTCCAATGCTATTGTTTAAGCCGGCATTCCATCCAACAAAAACATTTCTTAATCCTGTAGTATTTGAATATCCGGTTTTATATCCCAGAAATACATTTTCGTTACCAGTTGTATTTGAAAACCCACTTTGATAACCTATAAATGCATTGAAAGTTCCATAAGTATTCATTTTGCCACTCTCATTACCAATGAATACATTGTAACTTGTTAAACTATTTAAACCAGTTTGATATCCTAAATGAACATTATAATTGCCTATTAAATTTGATTTTCCACTTTGATTTCCAATGTAGATATTTTTTGTACCTGTAGTATTAGAAAATCCTGTACTATCACCAATAAAAATATTACTGAAGCCAGAGGTATTAACGTAACCAGATCGATAACCAATAAAATAGTTTTTATTACCAGTTGTGTTACTATATCCACTCTGATATCCAATAAATGAATTAAATCTTCCTGTTGTATTAGAATGTCCTGCTTGATGACCTATAAAATAATTGTCAGGGGCCATTTGCATATAACTATTATCAACTGTTGTTCCAATATTCTGAACGCCAAATCCTGCAATAGTATCGCCTGTAAATACTCTGGTATAATCTGGGTCAACATATAAAAAATCATGAGTTAAGGCTTTTGCACTATTTCTTCCGCTAACTGCAAAGCCTCCTTTATTAGATTTTGCACCAGTATCCTTTACATAAATATGAACACTATCAGGATAAACAACAAATACTGTTTGACCAGCTGCATTTTTCACTTCGAATAAAGGATCGGTAGGTAAAGCAGTAGCATCGCCTTTAACCACCATTTTTCCAACTGGATTATTAATACCTATACCTACATTTCCTAAATTATTATTGTAAATATGAGTTCCATTAACCGACCATACACTGTTTATAGTATTTCCGGTTAAGCTTAAACCATTTCCAACAGTTCCTATAACCGGATTTTCCCAATATACATATGTATTTGGGCTGGTTCCTCTGACTGTTAATACTTGCCCAGCTATACCATGACTACCAGCATAGTCACGAATATGACCCCAAAATAAATCGAAGTAATTTGCATTACTGCCTCCCAGGCCGATAATATTAGCTCCTGTTATACTTTGGTTATTCATTAAGATACTGCTTGTTCCA
>CAIQJL010000115.1 GCA_903872185.1 uncultured Bacteroidota bacterium
ATTATTGAAATTATATCCTAAATGTTCTAATGAAACAGTCAATGCTAAGAACTCTCCTAAAGAATCCCATCTTAAATGGCTTTCTTCCATAAATTGCTGAACATGTTTTGGAGCTGAGCCACCTGCACCAGTTTCGAATAATCCACCACCACCTAATAAAGGAACAATGGATAACATTCTTGCACTTGTACCAAGTTCTAAAATTGGAAACAAGTCGGTTAAATAATCTCTTAACACGTTTCCTGTAACTGAAATTGTGTCTTTTCCTGCTCTTGTTCTTTCAAGTGTGTATCTGATAGCGTCATCAGGGCACATGATTTTTATTTCGAGATTTGTTAAATCATGGTCCTTTAAATACAATTCTACTTTTTTAATAATCTGCGCATCGTGAGCACGGTTTTTATCTAACCAGAAAATAGCTGGAGTATTTGATAATTTTGCTCTAGTTACAGCAAGTTTTACCCAATCTTTAATTGGAATATCTTTTACTCTTGACATTCTCCAAATATCACCTTTTTCAACATTCTGTTCCATTAAAATAGCACCATCTTCAGCAATTACTGTAACAGTTCCGTTTTCTTTAATAATAAAAGTTGTTGGATGTGATCCGTATTCTTCAGCTTTTTGAGCCATTAAACCAACATTTGAAACACTACCCATAGTTGCAGGGTTGTATTGTCCGTTTTTAATACAGTCTTCTATTACAACCTGATATAAGGTAGAATAACAACGATCAGGAACAACACATTTTGTGTCTTGTAATTTGTTTGCAGTATTCCACATTTTACCACCATCGCGAATAACAACAGGCATTGAAGCATCAATAATTATGTTATTTGGAACGTGTAAATTTGTAATTCCTTTATCAGAATCAACCATTGCAAGTGCAGGTTGTTTAGTATATAAAGCTTGAATATCAGTTTCTATTTCCTTTTGTTTTTCTGTAGGAAGTTTTTCTAATCTTGCATATAAATCAGCGATACCATTATTCTGGTTAAAACCAATTTCTTTTAATGCCTCAGCATGTTTATCCAGAACTTCCTTGTAAAATACTTCAACTGCATAACCAAACATTACAGGGTCAGAAACCTTCATCATGGTTGCTTTCAAATGTAAAGAAAGAAGAATTCCTTTTTCTTTCGCATCCTGAATTTGCTGAGCATAAAATTCTTTTAATGCTTTTGCTGATATGAAAGTACAATCAATAACTTCGTTAGCAGTGAACTTTAAACCTTCTTTTAATACAGAAGTCGTGCCTGAAGCATTTGTAAATTCAATTTTAAAACCATTACTATTTTGCGCTACAAAAGATTTTTCGTTCCCAAAGAAATCATTTGCCTTCATGAAAGAAACATGTGATTTTGAATCAGCACTCCAAGCCTTCATCATTCGATGAGGATTTTTCTGCGAAAATTTCTTTACAGAAGCAGCTGAACGTCTGTCGGAATTACCTTCGCGTAATACAGGATTTACAGCAGATCCTAATATTTTTGCAAATCTTTCAACAAGTTTGTGTTCTTCTTCTGTTTTAGGCTCTTCGGGATAATTAGGAATGCTATAACCTTTAGAGTTTAATTCCTGAATGGCTGCAATTAATTGTGGAACAGAGGCGCTGATATTAGGTAACTTTATAATATTAGCTTCTTTTGTTAAAGTTAGATTTCCTAATTCTGTAAGATAATCATGAATTTTTTGATCTTCTTTTAGATGCTCAGGAAAATTTGCAATAATTCTTCCTGCTAACGAAATGTCGCGTGTTTCAACTTCAACACCGGCAGCTTTTGTAAAAGCATTAACAATCGGTAACAAAGAGTAAGAAGCTAAGGCAGGTGCTTCATCAATTTTAGTCCAGATAATTATAGGTGATTTTTCTTCCATTTTATATATTGTTATTTTTTATGTTTAAGCCATTTGCGCTTGTTTTGCAATTAAATTTAAAGCACTTCCTGCCTTAAACCAACCTATTTGCATTTCGTTGTATGTATGAGCAACTTCAAATTCTTCCTGGGTGCCATCAGCGTGATGTAATACTATTAATAGATTTTTTCCTGGAGCAAATTTGTGTAACCCCATGATGTCAATTTTATCGTTTTCCTGAATCTTTTCGTAGTCTGCTTTATCAATAAATGTTAATCCTAACATTCCTTGTTTTTTAAGATTTGTTTCATGAATACGTGCAAAAGATTTTACTAAAACGGCTTTTACATTTAAGTGACGTGGTTCCATTGCAGCATGTTCTCTTGAAGATCCTTCGCCATAGTTTTCATCACCCACAACAATAGACCCAATTCCTTGCGCTTTGTATGCTCTTGCTACTTTTGGAACTTCGTTATATTCGCCGGTTAAAAGATTTTTTACTGAATTTGTTTTTCCTGTGAAGTTATTTTCTGCTCCAATTAGCATATTGTTAGAAATGTTTTCAAGGTGACCTCTAAATGAAAGCCATGGGCCAGCCATTGAAATATGATCGGTTGTACATTTACCTTTTGCTTTAATTAATAAAGGTAATTCTTTATAATTTTCACCATTCCATTCAGCAAATGGAGTTAACAGCTGAAGCCTGTCTGATTTTTCATCTACAGAAATTACAACCGACGAGCCATCTTTTGCAGGTGCCTGATAACAACTTTCAATAACTTCGAATCCTTTTGGAGGAAGTTCTAATCCTTTAGGTGCATCTAATTTAACATCTTGTCCACCTTCATTTTTTAAAGTATCTGTTAACGGATTAAATGTTAAATCACCTGCAATTGCCAATGCTGTTACTAATTCTGGTGATGCAACAAATGCGTATGTGTTTGGATTTCCATCAGCACGTTTCGAGAAATTACGGTTAAAAGAGTGAACAATAGTGTTTTTTTCGCCTTTTTCTGCACCTTCTCTGTCCCATTGACCAATACATGGACCGCAAGCATTTGCAAAAACTTTTCCGCCAATTTTATCAAAAATATCAATAAAACCATCGCGTTTAATTAAATGATGAACTTGTTCGGAACCAGGAGTTATAGTAAATTCACCCTTAACTTTAATGTTTTTTTCACCTGCCTGTTTTGCAATTGATGCAGAACGTGAGATATCTTCGTATGACGAATTTGTGCATGAACCAATTAAACCAACTTCAACTTTTGTTGGCCAGCCATTTTTTGCAGCTTCTTCTTTCATTTTTGAAATAGGAGTAGCACGGTCTGGGGTGAAAGGACCATTTAAATATGGTTCTAATTCAGAAAGATTGATTTCAAAAACCTGATCGAAATATTTTTCTGGATTTGTATAAACTTCTGCATCGCCGGTTAAATCAGCTTTAATATTATTTGCTAAATCAGCAACTTCGCTTCTTCCCGTAGCACGTAAAAAACGTTCCATAGATTCGTCATAACCAAATGTTGAACATGTTGCACCAATTTCTGCACCCATGTTACAAATGGTTGCTTTTCCGGTACAGGAAAGAGAAGTTGCACCTTCGCCAAAATATTCTACAATTGCACCGGTACCTCCTTTAACGGTGAGAAGACCTGCAACTTTTAAGATTACATCTTTTGCAGAAGCCCAGCCATTTAATTTTCCTGTTAGTTTAATACCTATTAATTTAGGAAATTTTAATTCCCATGCCATTCCTGCCATTACATCAACTGCGTCAGCACCGCCAACACCAATTGCCAACATTCCTAATCCACCAGCATTTACTGTATGAGAATCGGTTCCAATCATCATTCCTCCAGGGAAAGCATAATTTTCTAAAACAACCTGATGAATAATACCAGCACCCGGTTTCCAGAAATCAATGCCGTATTTATTACTTATTGAACTTAAAAAATCGTATACTTCACGATTAGTAATGTTTGCATGAGCTAAGTCAATGCCTGCTTCAATTTTTGCCTGAATTAAATGATCGGCATGAACAGATGAAGGAACTGCTGTAGTAGGTTTTCCTGCCATCATAAATTGTAGTAATGCCATTTGAGCAGTTGCATCTTGCATTGCAACGCGATCTGGTAAAAAATTTACG
>CAIQJL010000116.1 GCA_903872185.1 uncultured Bacteroidota bacterium
AATATTAATTAAAAAATCAATCTAATGAAAAAACTTTTTATTCTTTTCGTAATGGTTGCAGGATTTGCAACAGTTACAATGGCACAGACAACCGGAACAGGCTCAAATGGTGGAACTACTTCTACAATTGGTGCTGCAACTGCTGAAGCTAAAATTTTGGTTCCAATTATTCTTACATGGGATGGTACTAAATTAAATTATGGTGAAGTTGTTGTTATTACTGTTGCTTCACCTGGCTCAGTGTTAATGTATCCTGATGGTACTGGTACACCTGCATTTTCTGCATGGACAAACTGCAATGCTAGTGGATCGGGAGTTGCTCCTCACACACCAGTATTTACAGTGGCAGGATCAATTTCAACTGCTTATACTATTACTTTGCCATCAACTGATATAACACTAACAAATACTGCAAATGCAGGTGTTATTTTACTTAATACTTTTAAAGTTTGGGAAACAGCATTAAGTGCATCTAATTCTCTTTCAACTACATTATCAGCAACAGGTACAGGCACATTTACCCTTGGAGCAAAACTTAATTTCTTAGCAGCTCAAAGTTCAGGTATTTATGTAGGTACTTATCCTGTATTTGTAGATTATAATTAAAAAGGATAAGGTTTATCTATTTTAAAGAAAAGGAGTATAACTCCTTTTCTTTAAAATTTAATAATAAAATAAAAGTAATATATTATGAAAACAAGAATCCTTATAATTAGTATGTTATTGCAAATACAAGTTATACAAGTATGGTCGCAAGGTAATTTGCTTATAACTCCTACAAGGATTCTAATAGATAAGTCGAATCAAACTGAACAAATTTCATTAAGAAATACTGGATCCGATTCAGCTATTTATTCAATTTCATTTGTTAATAAATTAATGACTGAAGAAGGTGGATTTGTTTTAGTTGAAAAAAGCGATACAAGCAAATTGTTTTCTGAAACATATGTTAGAGTTTTTCCTAGAAAAGTTAAACTTGCTCCTAATGAATCTCAAACAATAAAAGTACAATATAAAAAGCAGATTGACATGATTGATGGAGAGTATCGTTCCCATTTGTATTTTAGAGATGAAAAGAAAAACGATCCTCGAAAAAATGATGTGAAAATTAGTGATTCAACTTCAATAGGACTAAATATTATTCCTGTTTTTGGGATTACTATACCTGTTATTATTAGAGTAGGAAAATTATCGGCTACTTTAAGGATTTCAGATATTAGCATAGAAAAAGATGATAGCGGTGTACCTAAGGTTAAAATGACATTAAACAGAACTGGTAATTGTTCCGTATATGGCACAATTACTGTTAATTACACCGAACCTGGTGGTAAACCTGTTGAAATTGGAAAAGTTAATGGAGTTGGTGTGTATACTGAAATTTTAAAGAGACACTTTACTTTACGATTGCCAAAAGAAATAAAACTTAATAATGGTACTATTACTGTGGCTTTTATTAATCCTGACAATAACAATAAACTAGACGAACAAGTAATGGAATTGAAATAATATATTTTCCAGATGCATAATAAATACTATATATTAGTTTTATTTTTTATTTTTTATTTTGGTATAGGCAAAAAAACAATTCTGGCACAACCCAACTTACCTTCGCATGTAATTAATTCAACAGTAATACAGCCTCTAAATTTTGGCAGTTTTTGCTTAAGTAATGTACTTGGTAGCGGAACAGTAACTGTTAATTACCAAGGTATTGTTACTGCGACAGGTAGCATCTACTTAATGCCTTCTTTTTCGCCAATAGCCCAACCAGCTATTTTTCAGGTTCAGGTTTGCCAGGGACGTAATATTATTATTGAATATTCACCATCCGCCATTCTTACATCAGCAAATGGTGGTACGCTTACTTTACATCCAGGCCCAAGCGAATATATGGGCGATTCATTTTCATCAGGCGGCGATTGTAATTTTATTAATACTATAAGAATGGGTGGTACACTTGACATTGGTAACAACTCTCAGAACCCAGAAGGGATATACTCAGGAACGTACGAAATAGTATTCAATTATC
>CAIQJL010000117.1 GCA_903872185.1 uncultured Bacteroidota bacterium
TAATGATTGAAGAAAATGTGGTTTCTGCTGCTGGTGCAAATTATTCTTTAAATGCAACTGGAATGAAAAAATTAATTGAAAGTGCTGGTTTTATTCCAAAACAAAGAAATCAGAGGTACGAGTTTGTATAAAGCTATTTGAGGTCTGTGAACCACAGACCTTGGTATAGGAGGTTAAAGTGAATAATCTCATAGGCTGAATATAATAAGATTGCCACGTCATTCTTCCTCGCAATGACGATATTGTTTTTGTGATTTTTACCGTGTTTATCAGCGCAAATCAGCGTCTAAAATTATTTCAATCCAAAAGTTGCAGTGCCAATTTGTTTGCCTTCGCTAAAAAGATCAATAGTATAAACTCCTTCGGTTAGGTCGCCGGTATTTGCCCAATACACACACATATCAACATCTTTACTTTGATAATCAATTTCTCTTTTTGCAGAATAAAGTATTTGATTGCCCTCATAATCGAACATTCCACCTTCGGTATTTGGTAAAATTTCTTTATCGGGACGAGCAATTCTAAGATATACCACTCTATTCCCAATTTTAGCAATTGCGTTTTCTGTTAATGTAAAGCAGACCTTAATTCGAATAACTTTTTTGGCTTTTGTTACTTCCTTTCCTTTTTCGTTTACAGGTAACGAGGAAATATTTATTGCTCTTAAAGCTGATGCAACATCTACTTTTTGCGACAAATCATCTGTTTTTACCTGAAGATTATCTTTCTCAGACTTTACTTTCTGAAAATCTGTTTTTACTTGTTTGTTTTCTTCAACCAATAATTTATTTCTTGTGTTAAGCGAATCTATCTGAACTATATAACTTCGCATTATTTCTCGTAAAGTTCCAAGCTCTTTTTTGTATTGACTAATTTGATAATAATTTGCAGATTTAAGCCCTTTAATTTCTTCGAGCATTTCTTTAATCTTTGTTTTTTCTTGCTCAAGCTGACCAGAAATTTGAGTGTTATCAGTTTTTAATGCATCATATTGTGCCAGCATGTCATTAAACTCATTCTCTAAATTGGCTTTTTCGTTATTTGTATCTTTAAGTTCTACCTCAACATAAACTTTTTCTTTGCGCATAGTATAAAACTTATATGCAAAAAAACCATTAGATATAAGCAATACAAGAATTACAATAAAATAAATAAGATCCATTTTTTTGCGTGGCGCGCCAGTTGAATTTAACTCGTCCATATATGCACAATTTTGCTACAAAGTTAATTTAAAACGTTTGCCGAAAAAATTCATTGTTTGAACAAAAGTTAAATTATGTATATCTCAAACGGCGACCTATTCGCAAAGTGGATTTTCGGGTAATTCCGTTTAATTTACAAAGACGGGAAATACTTGTTCCGTTTCGTTGAGCAATCCGACCAAGCGAATCACCTTTTCTTACCGTATAATATCTGGCTTTTTGAACATCATCTAAATATTCAAACCTGCAACGATCTATTAATAAAGTATCACTAATTAAAGTGAAATTATTGAAATCTATTATATCACTAGGGTTTATTGGGCCACCTAAATATCTTATTTCAAAATGCAAATGTGGTCCGGTTGAGTGCCCTGTATTTCCACCTAATGCTATTAACTCTCCTGCTTTAATTTCCTGATTTGCTTTAACCAAGGCTTTCGAAAGATGTGCATATAAAGTTTCTAGACCATTATTATTTCTTATAACAACTACATTACCATATGATTTACTTTTTCTTACAACCCTTACCATGCCATCAAATGCAGAAACTATTGAGTCACCAGTATTTAACCCCAAATCAATGCCATAATGATATTTCCACTTCCTCCAGCCAAATGTTGAATTAATCGGTTTATTGTTAATCGGCATTGCAAAAACCGAATTGCTATCAATAAGAGTTATAATTCTAGTTTCTGTATATTTATTCATCTTTGATTGATATGGATGAATATCTAAAGTATCCCAGAAAAAATACTGGTCAGAGGCAGGAACATCAAAATTATTGTCTTTAATAATTTTAAAATATTCGTTTGTTGTACTAATTACATTTATTGGATCAAGCTCGTCATCCCCTTCCGGACCAACACTGTTTGTGTCCGGAACTTCTGCTTTAATAGTTTGTGAAGATTGAGAAAACGCAACCTGACTTGTTGTAAATATTATAACTAAAATAATTGCGTTTAATAACTTCAAAATGATTGATTTTTTTGGTACTTTAAACAACAAAAATAGCCATCTGAGCGAAACAACCAAATTTATTGCAATAAAAACCCTCTTTTTAATCAAATTTTAACTTTTGTTTTTCTTATAGAATAGGCTATTAATATGATTCCTACAATTATAACCGGAATACTTAAACGTTGCCCCAAATTCAAAGTCATTGATTTCTCAAAATCAACCTGAATATCTTTAATAAATTCAACAAAAAACCTAAATCCAAAAACTAAAACCATAAATAAACCCGTAAGAAAAAATGGTTTTTCGCCTGCATTTTTCTTGAAAAACAACCACCATAAAAGAAAAAAGATCATGAGATATGCAAATAACTCATAAACTTGAGTTGGGTGCCTGGGTATTAAATCGACTTGGGTAAAAATAAATGCCCATGGAACATTAGTAGGCGAACCTACAATTTCTGAATTAAGTAAATTTCCACTACGAATAAAAAATCCTGAAAGCGCAACTACAATTACAATCCTATCAACTATCCAAGCATAACTCCTTTTTTGAAAATATGAAAAGACTCCTAAAGAGGCCAATATCCCAATTGCCGCTCCATGACTAGCTAAACCACCCTGTCTGATGTTTAATATTTCCCAAGGATGTGCAAAATAATACCCTGGCTCATAAAAAAGACAATGCCCTAAACGTGCACCAACTACAGTTCCAAGAAGCATATAAATTGTTAACCGGTCTAAAACTTTTGCAGGAATCTCTTCTTTTTTAAAAATTTTTTGCATTATTAAGTAACCAAAAAAGAAACCTGCGGCAAATAGCAAACCATACCAACGAACTGCAAATCCGCCAATATTAAACATTTCGGGAGAGGGATTCCAAGTAATAAACAATGAGGTCATACCTTAAAAATTAATTTTTCAAAGGTAATTTATTTTTGAATTGAAGTTAATAAAACCTAATCGTCCTTTTATATCAAAAGAAGTAGTTGTTATTTTTGTATTTTTGCACCGAAATTTTAATCTCTTGAAAAACAGTTATCTCTTATATACAATAATTTACTCACTTGTCACTTTGTTATACTCTTGTGCAAGCCAATCTGCTATAGAAGGAGGACCAAAAGATGAAAAGCCACCAGTACTTTTAACAAGCATTCCAGCAAATAAATCAACAAATTTTACTGAAAAAAAGATTATTCTTGAATTTGATGAATTTATTCAACTTAAATCTATTCAGGAAAAATTGGTTGTTTCGCCACCAATGAAAGAGAAGCCAAAAGTTTTATGCAAAACAAAATCTGTAATATTAACTTTTGAAGACACTTTACTTGCCAACACAACTTATAACCTTAATTTTTCTGATGCAATTGCCGACTTAAACGAAAATAACTCCATTGATAATTTTCATTTTTGTTTTTCTACCGGACCATTTATTGACTCATTAAAAGTATCGGGGAAAATTTTAGATGCATATACACAAAAACCAGAAAACGGAATGTTTGTGCTTCTATACAATGACAATTTTGATTCAGTACCATTAAAAAACATACCGCTTTATATTGGAAAAACCAACGCAAACGGATTGTTTAGCATTGAAAACCTAAGAAGCGGAAAATATAAAATCTTCGGACTTAAAGATGCTAACAGCAATTTATTATTTGATATGCCAAACGAAAAAATTGCTTTTTCGGATACACTTATTATTCCCAAGGCAATAAATAGAATTCAAACCGACACTTTAAAAAAAGACTCTATAGTAACCTCTGTTAAAACAGATTATAGTCCAGCAAATTTACTTTTTTATTCGTTTGAAGAAGATCGCGTTAAACAATTTATTAAAAAATCTGATCGACCGTTAAAAAACAAATGTCAGATTTATTTTAACAGGAAAGGATTTGGAAAATTAAAGGTTGAGCCAATAACAACAAGTAAATATATTACAGATAAAAGTAACCGACTCGATTCG
Organism: uncultured Bacteroidota bacterium; assembly: GCA_903872185.1. Classification (GTDB taxonomy): domain Bacteria; phylum Bacteroidota; class Bacteroidia; order Bacteroidales; family GWA2-32-17; genus GWA2-32-17. The sequence goes on from CAIQJL010000117.1 coordinate 4,122, forward strand.
CTCACAATTTGGCTTTTAGATTCAACTGATTATAGCATTGATAGTGTAAAATTTAAAATTTCATACGTTAAAAAAGACACATTAAACAGGCTTTTTAATGCAATAGATACGGTTACTTTTGTGTATACAGAAAATGCAAAAAAACCGGTTTTTATTAAAAAATTAGCAACTTTAACAAATATCCAAAATAGCCAACAAATTAATTATAATGACCTATTAAGGTTAAAGTTTTCAAATCCTATTTTACCTTTAACAACAGATAAAATAATTTTGGAAGAATCCAAAGACAGTGTTTTTCATACCATAACTCCTAAAGTTTTTATAGATAGCCTTTCGTCATGCATTTACTACGTTAGCTACCCTTGGAAGGACGAAATGAATTATCGTTTTCGTATAAATAAAGATAACGTTAAAGATGTTTATGGCAATTCATGCGACTCAACAGTTAGATCGTTTAAAGCTGCTGCATCAGATTATTATAGTTCTGTTAATTTTAGCTTTACCGGCGTTGATAATTCATATATCTTTCAAATTATTGATGCAAAAGAAACTGTTGTTACAGAATGGTCGGGAAAACTTCCACTAACAAAAAAATTAAACAGACTAAATCCTGGAAAATATAAGTTGCGTGCTTTTGCCGACAACAATAATAATGGCAAATGGGATACAGGTTGTTATCTTGAGCATAAACAACCAGAAAAATTTTATTTCTATACCGAAGAAATTAATCTTCGTTCGAATTGGGAAATTGAAATAAAATGGGAGTTAAAGGAGCCGTTGTAATACAGCAAATCATCATTTAATAATTTGTTGTCTTATTTTCCCTATTGCATCATTCATTTTTTCAATTTTTGATCTGTCAAAATTTAATCTGATTATTTTATTTGTTTTAACATGTGTGTCGTAAGTAATATTTAATTCGTCAAACGACTCTCTAATTAATGTTAATTTAGAAATAATTTTTGCAGCATCGGGATGATCCATTACTTTCCATAAATCGAGCAAATTAGACAATTGAGTTTCCTCTTGAAGCAAAAGTTGAGCAAACCTGTCATCTTTATAATTTATCATTTGCTTTTTGTTTTTTATGTCTTTGTAGCTCCCTAATGTTAAATATAACCCTTCAATATACATTCCCGACAACACATAAAGACCTAATGCATCGCGGTCTTCGTTAATAAAATAATTTCCAAGTTTAGATTGGTAATCGTTAACTATTTTTTTTACAGAATCGTTGTTGTTTATATTTTCCCTTAATCTAATAAGTGCCCCTGTCGTTTCTGGACTTTTAAGATTCAATTCATTCATTATTACATCAAACTTCGACAAATAGATTAACGAAAGCTGCTCTTGGCCGAACAAATAAGTGTAGCTAAAATCAATTATATATACTCCCAGATTAAGAGTTTGTTGAGAAGTTAAAGCGGCTTGAGGTACTTTGTTTCTGGTCTCATATAATAAATGACTATCAAAAATATTTCCATATGATTTTAATACAGAAGACACAAAAGTTGGGGCAGGAACAGAATATAAAACTGCTTCATTAGACTTTAACAAAGTGTTGTTTTGTGTTTCAGAATAATCATCAACCTGCTGCTCTGAAATATTATTGCAGCTAACAAAACAAATTTCAAATAAAAAGATAAAATAAACTATTTTCATTGCTTTAATTTGTTATTATTGCTTTGTTATTAATGTTTTTATTATTTGAACTTCCTCTAACAATATATACTCCTGGTTTCATTGAGCTATTTAAATCAACTGCGAATAACGATTTTCCTTCTTCAACCGTTTTCGTTTGAGTATTAACAACGTTCCCAAGTGCATCATACATTGAAAAAGTCATTTCATTTCCATTCTGATCATCACAATCTTCGAGATAAATAAAACATTTACCCATGCAAGGATTAGGCTTAACAATTAAATTACAGGCATTATTTGCAACTAAAGAGCTTAATGAAATCAAGTTTGAATAAGCAAATTTTCCATCAAAATCAACCTGTTTTAAACGATAATAGGATGTCCCTTTTATTGGTTCGTAATCTTCTGTACTATACCTTATTCTACTGTTACTATTTCCTGAACCTTGAATAGTGGTAACTATTTTAAATTCTTCACCATCTATACTTCTTTCAAGTTCAAAATGTGAATTATTAGATTCTGAAGCCGTTTCCCAAAATAAATTCATTTTTTCTTTTTCTGCTATTCCATAAAAAGAAACTAAAGAAACCGGCAACTGTCCAGGCACATAAGTTACATTACTTCCCCTATAAAATGGAGAACCTACAAACAAGCCCTGACCATGCACATGCCCATCTTCATTATCTGACAAAAGTGTTATTTTTTCACTTTGTTCATTTGTGCAAAATATTAATCTAAATTGAATGTCAGCACCTGCCGGAATATTTTCTGCTCTAAAACCCGATGTTGGATGACCTGTTGGAATATTTCCCCCAATAATTTCCGCAACTAGTTGCCAACTTGCTCCAATTGAATATTCTATTACAACCTTATCGGGCGCTTCTAAATTACCAGTACCAAAAAAAGTTGCATTTAAGGGCACATCCATATTTTGATCGACTCCAAATACTCCCGGAAGATTTATTATGGACGTTGTTAATGTACAACAATTATTTTTAACTTCCCATTTTCCATGACTTAATACACTATAACAATTTACCGTATAGGTAGAATTATCCTCGAAATTAAGCTGATAAAGCTCTCCATCATTGAAAGAAGGATCTGAAGTTGACTGGGTAAAAAGCATTACAACTAAGGCAAGTATTATTAGCTTTGGCAATCTGAGCAATAAATTATTTGTCATTTTAAAACTGTTTTGATATTCATTAACAAACATAAAAAACAATTACCAAATAACTTAACGATTTTTATATGGGTGTTTTACTTGTAAGGACAGGTAAATAATGACTTTGAACATTAAATAAGCCAAGCACCTGAACAATCTAATATTCACTCTATTTAAGCTAACGTGAACGATATTCTTCGGCGAATTAAAACTTTATTGAGACAATTTTAATTGCTTATATTAAAATATAAGAATACGATTTACTGTAAGGACTGTATTTTTAGAGTTTCATTTCCGGAATTTCGCCTTCAATAATTAGTTTTCCTTCAGTAGCTGCAATAATTTCTTCAACCGTAACTCCAGGAGCTCTTTCAAGTAATTTAAATCCATTTGGAGTAACATCCATAACAGCTAAATCGGTAACTATTCTTTTTACACATTTTACACCTGTTAATGGTAATGTGCATTTTTTAAGAATTTTTGATTGCCCTTTGTTAGAATGTTGCATTGCAACAATAATATTTTTTGCCGAAGCAACTAAATCCATTGCTCCACCCATGCCTTTAACAAGTTTTCCGGGAACTTTCCAGCTAGCAATATCACCTTCTTCTGAAACTTCAAATGCTCCAAGTATTGTTAAGTCAACGTGACCGCCACGTATCATTGCAAAGCTGGTTGCAGAATCGAAAAAAGACGCTCCATCAACAAAAGTTACAGTTTGTTTTCCTGCATTTATTAAATCGGCTTCCACTTTATCTGGTGTTGGAAAAGGTCCAATTCCCAATAATCCATTTTCGGATTGTAATGTTACTTCAATATTTTCGGGAACATAATTAGCAACTAAAGTAGGAATGCCAATACCAAGATTAACATAATATCCATCTTTTAATTCCTGTGCTATTCGTTTTGCTATTTGGTTTTTATCTAAGCCCATTTTGATTTATGATTAAGGATTTTCGAATTAGGATTTGATTTTTTAAAATTTCTAACATCCTGAAGTAACTACCTTCCTTCGATCCGCCGCGGCTGACCTCAGCATGACTATATTAATTATTTTGGATTTGAAGTTGTAACTTGTTCTATACGTTTTTCATAATTTACTCCCTGGAAAATTCTTTGAACAAATATTCCCGGTGTATGAATAAAATTTGGATCTAACTGGCCTGCAGGCACAAGTTCTTCAACTTCTGCAATTGTTATTTTTCCGGCCATTGCCATCATATTATTAAAATTTGAGGCTGTGTATTTGTAAATTAAATTACCATTTGTATCGCCTTTCCATGCTTTAACAACAGCAAAATCAGCAGTAAGCGCATGTTCTAAAATGTGCATTTTGCCGTTAAACTCTCGCTCTTCTTTTCCAATTGCAACTTCGGTTCCATAACCAGCTGGAACATAAAACGCAGGAATACCGGCACCACCAGCTCTTATGCGCTCGGCCAAAGTTCCTTGTGGGTTGAGTTCAACCTCGAGTTCGCCAGATAACATTTGTCTTTCAAACTCAGCATTTTCGCCAACATAAGAAGCAACCATTTTACGAATTTGTTTATTATTTAATAAAAACCCCAAGCCAAAATCATCAACTCCACAATTATTAGAAATACACACAAGCCCTTTAATTTGAGTTTTTGCAAGTACTCTAATTACATTTTCTGGAATACCACAAAGTCCAAAGCCACCAAACATTACTGTCATGTTATCGGTGATTCCTTTTATTGCTTCTTCTGCGTTTTTTACAACTTTATTCATCTTTTTCTTTTTTAATTGCCACAAAAACTCAAACACACCAAATCTCACAAAATATTTGTAAAATCTTTTTGGCTAAAATAATTAAAAAAAATTGAAGGTGGAAATATTAAAGTATTATCCTCTTGCCTCTACCAATCTTAAAAATTCTTTTGGAGTTGGCGATTCAAATCGCATATTGTTCTTTGTTTCGGGATGCAAAAACTCAATAACCTTTGCATGTAAACCCAAGCGTCCTATCGGATTGTGTGAAGCGCCGTATTTTCTATCGCCAACAACAGGATATCCTAAATCATTAAAATGAACGCGTATCTGATTTTTTCTGCCTGTTTCGAGTTGAACAGTTAAAAGCGAATAATTCTGATTTTGTTTTACTAATTTAAAATGAGTAATTGCTTTTTGTCCGTCTTCGGAAGGAGTGCTTTGCGAATACATCTGCAATGCCTTGTTTTCTTTCAACCAAGAAGTCATGGTTCCTTCTTTTTCTTCAACTTCGCCTTCCACAACAACTGCATATGTTCGCTCTTTAACCATTTCCTGCCAATTTTCCTGAAGAATAATTTTCACTTCCTCGCTTTTAGCAAAAACCATAACACCTGATGTTTCTCTATCTAACCTGTGAACAATAAATATTTTTGCTCTGGGATTTGCTCTTTTTACAAAATCAGAAAGTAAGCCATAAGCTGTTCGTTCTCTTTCTTTTTCTGTTGCAATTGAAAGCAAACCAGCTTCTTTGTCAATAACAACAATATCATTATCCTCAAATAAAACTTTAAGTCCTGGTAATTGAGTGTTGTTTTGAGCAGTTATCCATGTTACCGTAACAACGTGCCCTATTTCAAGCGGAAAATTAAAATAAGTAACTGTTTTATTATTAACAGCTACTTTTTTATGTTCGAGCCACGATTTAACTTTATTACTTCCTTTTCCTGGAAATTGCTTTCTTAAAAACTTAATCAACAAGTCTGGTTCTTTAATCTCAAACTTAGATTGCTTTGGAGTTGAGGAAATAGTTTTAATATTGTTTTCTTGTGGTTTCAATTTTTGAAACTTTTTTTTCTTGTCATTCAGAGCGCAGCGAAGAATCTAGTGATAGATGCTTCACTCCGCAAAAGCGGAGTTCTGCATGACAAAAGGGTTTATTTATGATCTTCTGTTTCCTCTAAATGGTCTGTCGTTTCTTGGTTTTCTTGGTCCTTCGCTACTTCTTCCACCTCTGCTACTACCACCAGCAATATGTTGATCAGATTCACGGGCAACTTCAATAATTAATTCACGATTATTTACACGCTGTCCTTCAAAAGATTTTAAAACCTGATTAACCGAAGTTGAATCAACGCCAAATAGTGTAAAGTATGGTCTTATTTCAGCTCTACCAATTGCAATGCTTCTATCTTGAGTATAATTATTTACCATTCCTATAAGTTCTCTAACTTCTAAACCATCTGAAGAACCAATATTAACACGTAAAACTGTAAATGCAGACGCTTCGCGAATTTGTGCTTTATCTCTTCTATCGCCTCTTTCACTTCTTTCTCTTCTCTCGTTGCGATCACCTCTTTCATTTCTTTCAGGTCTTTCTCTTCTGTCATCATTGCTTCTTCTTGCTTCTAAATTTAAATCGGGAGCTTTTTGATAATAATCTAAAAAGCGGTTAAACTCTAAAGAAACAAAGCGTTTAATAATTTCTTCTTTTTCTAAATGAGCAAGTTTTTCATACAATGCAGGTAAAAATATTGATATTTCGTCTTCATTAACATCAACATTTTCCATTTTGTCAATCAGGTTGAATAATTGCTTCTTGCAAATATCTTTTCCTCCTGGAATTTGTTTTGTTTCGAATTTACGACCTATCATTTTTTCGATATGCTGTAATCTGAACTTTTCTTTAACGTGAGTCAAAGAAATTGAAATTCCTGTTTTACCAGCTCTACCAGTTCTTCCACTTCTATGTGTGTATATTTCGTTATCGTCTGGAAGGTTATAATTAATTACGTGTGTAATATTATCAACATCTAAACCACGAGCAGCAACATCTGTAGCAACTAATATCTGAAGATTTTTTGATCTGAATCGTTGCATTGCATAATCGCGTTGTGTTTGCGAAAGATCTCCATGTAACGCATCGGCATTATACCCATCTTTCATAAGTTTTTCGGCAATTTCTGCAGTTTCTAAACGTGTTCTACAAAAAATAATTCCGTAAATCTCTGGGTAATAATCTACTATTCTTTTTAAAACAAGATAACGATCTCTTGCATTAATAATATAAGCATGGTGACTAACATTTTCTGATCCTGAATTCTTTTTTCCTATTGTAATATTTACAGGGGTATTCATGTAATTTTTTGCAATAGAAGCAACTTCATTCGACATTGTTGCAGAAAAAAGTAATGTTCTACGTTCTGTAGGAACTTTTTCTAAAATTAAATTTAGGTCTTCGGTAAAGCCCATATTAAGCATTTCATCAGCTTCATCTAAAACAACAGTCTGAACGTTAGAAAGAAAAACTCTTTTTCTTCTGATTAAATCGTTCATTCTTCCAGGAGTTGCAACTATTACGTGCGCTCCGGATTTTAACTGTGAAATCTGATTTTCTATACTTGCACCACCATAAACAGCGGTAACTCTTAAGCCTGTTAAATACTTTCCGTAAGACATTAAGTCTTTGGTAATTTGTATACAAAGCTCACGCGTTGGACTTAAAATTAAAGCTTGTGTTTCACGTGAATCCAAATCTAATAAACTTAGAATTGGCAAACCAAATGCTGCGGTTTTGCCAGTGCCAGTTTGTGCAAGAGCGATTATATCGTCCTTTGATTCAAGCACAACTGGAATTACTTGTTCCTGTACTGGCATAATGGTTTCAAAACCAAGCTCCAATACAGCTTTTTTTAGCTCAGGGCGAATGCCTGATTCTTCAAATGTATTCATATTATTTCTTTTTGGCGCGTATTCCTAATCCTAAATTGTAATCCTCTGCCGCCGCCAGTCTGTCTTAAAATGCAGACTATGTACTTATTTCTGAAAACTATTTCCTGAAAAATGGCACCTTACCAAAAAGAATCAAAAAAACCGCTCGGTTAATTAATTGAGCCGCAAAGGTAAGACTTTTTTTGTGATAAATTATCAATGATAGATTTTTATTAAACCACATTAACCAATCCCGCATTAACTTTCTTACATACAATCTATTTCCCATCATCGGTAAACTTTTTCAAGCACCAATTTTAGTTATTATTAATTAAATTCATAGCTTTTACTTTACATATACATAACAGATATATACAATTTCAAACTTAGAAATATTATTTATTAAATGATTTAATGCTATAAATGGTCGTTCTTTTAAAAATAAAAACATGTTATTTATTTAATTTTTATTAAAAACTAAGCTCAACCAAAAATCACATAGCTAATTTGAACCATTTTAGACTTTTATTAATTATCAACCGATTTTTGGTGATAAAAGTCATGTTTTCAACAAGTTCATAAATGCTTATAAAAAACCACATTCAATATTTTTTTTTCTTCGCAAGTTTTGGAGTAATTTTGCATTTTTTCTGCTTAAGAACATTTATATGATAAAAAAGATTTTAATTGCGAACCGTGGAGAAATTGCCTTAAGGGTAATGCGCACTTGCAGAGAAATGGGAATAAAATCTGTTGCCGTTTACTCAGAAGTTGATAGAAACTCAAAACATGTAATGTTTGCCGATGAAGCATACTTTATTGGACCATCTCCTTCAAACGAAAGTTATTTAGTAATTGATAAAATTATTGAAGCTGCAAAAGCCACTGGTGCTGATGCCATTCATCCTGGTTATGGCTTTTTATCTGAAAAAGCAGCATTTGCTGAAAGATGTAAGGCCGAAGGAATAATTTTTATTGGGCCTTCTACTTATGCCATCGATACAATGGGCGATAAAATTACAGCCCGTAAACACATGATTGCAGCAAACGTTCCAGTTGTTCCTGGAACTACCGAAAAATTAACCGATGAAACTGAGGCGCTTAAAATTATTGAGCAAATTGGATTGCCCGTAATCATCAAAGCATCAGCAGGTGGCGGTGGAAAAGGAATGAGAATGGTTAAGGAAGAAAGTGGTGTAAAAGAAGCTATTCGTGCTGCAAAATCTGAGGCTTTATCTGCATTTGGCGACGATTCTATTTATATTGAACGTTATATTGAATCACCTCATCATATTGAATTTCAAATAATGGCCGATAAATTCGGCAACACCATTCACCTTTGCGAACGCGAATGTTCGGTTCAACGCCGTCACCAGAAAGTTATTGAAGAAACTCCTTCGGTAATTATTTCTGCAGATTTAAGAAAAAGAATGGGCGAAACGGCAGTACTTGCAGCTAAAGCTGTTAATTATGAAAATGCAGGTACAATTGAATTTTTAGTTGACGATAAAGGAAATTATTATTTCCTTGAAATGAATACACGCTTACAAGTTGAGCATCCTATAACCGAAGCTGTTGTTGGCGTTGATCTTGTTCGCGAACAAATAAATGTTGCTAACGGATTAAAACTTACTTATACTCAGGATCAGATTACACAAAGAGGACACGCAATTGAATGTCGCGTTTATGCCGAAGATCCTCATAATA
>CAIQJL010000118.1 GCA_903872185.1 uncultured Bacteroidota bacterium
ATTATAGCATTGGATATGAAAGGAAATAAGGTTTGGTCAAGAAACCTTGGTGTTCCTGCTAATCATTATGGCTATTCTTCTTCTTTAATGTTGTATGAGAATAAAATAATTGTTCAGTATGATCAGAATAATGGAGCAAAAGTTATGGCACTTTCTGCTCAATCAGGTAAAACAATTTGGAGTACACCACGAAAAGTAAAAATTTCATGGGCGTCACCTGTTATTGTTAATACTGGTTCTAGAGTTGAAATTATCCTTATTGCTGAACCTTATGTTGCTTCATATGATCCTGCAACGGGTAAAGAATTATGGAAAATTGATTGTACTTCTGGAGAAGTAGGACCCTCTGTGGCATATGCAAATGGGATTGTATTTGCGCTTAATGAATATGCAAAATTAGCTGCAATAAAAATCGGAGATCAACCTAAAATTTTGTGGGAAAATAACGATTATTTATCTGATGTTCCTAGTCCGGTTGCAACTGATAAATATTTGTTTGTTGTTACAAGTTACGGCGAAGTTGCTTGTTATAATCCTCAAACAGGTGACAAATATTGGAATCATGATTTTGGAACTGGAACTTATTCTTCACCAATACTGGTAGGTGAGAAAATTTATTTAATGGATAAGAAAGGAACCATGCATATATTCAAGGCTGATAAAGCATTTAGTTCTGTTGGTGAACCGAAACTTGGAGAAAATACTGTTTGTACTCCTGCATTTGCCGATGGAAAAATATTTGTAAGAGCTGGTAATAATCTTTATTGTATTGGAAAATAAATTAAGTGAAATGAAACAACTTCCTTCAAATAATTCGGATTTCATTCTTTACACCTCTCAAACAGGTGAAATAAGAGTAGATGTGTTTATTAAAGATGAAACAGTCAGGTTAACTCAAAAAGCAATGCAAGATCTTTTTGATAGATCAAAATCTACTATAAGCGAGCATATTAGTACTATTTTTAAAGAAGGAGAATTAATAGAATCTTCAGTTGTTCGGAAATTCCGAACAACTGAGATAGAAACAAATTTATTCAATAATAATTAAACAATATTCAATAAAGTAATTACAATAAATGAGTTCGGAAATTTTTAATACTGTTGATAGAATTGTTGCTGATAAAGGCACTACTGTAAATATGGTTATTCCAATTTTGCAAGTAATTCAAACAGAATTTAATTATTTGCCCGAAGAAGCACTTCAAAGGGTTTGTGAAACAACAGAAATTTCTGCTGCAAGAATTAAAAGTGTTTCTACATTTTATTCTCAATTCAGGCATCAACAAGTTGGTAAACATATTATAAATATTTGTGTTGGTACTGCTTGTCATGTAAAAGGTGCAATGCTTGTTTACGATGCATTCAGAAGAGAATTAAAATTAAATGATAAATCTGATACTGACGCTCAAGGATTGTTTACAGTATCTAAAGTTGCTTGTCTTGGCTGTTGCACAATTGCTCCGGTTGTCCAGATTGATGATATAACATATGGACATGTAACAACAGATAAAATCTCTGAAATTTTGCAGGATTTCTTGAGTCAAAAAAATAATCCTTATATAAAAAAACAAAATCACAATGGTGTTGAATCATATGTTCAAGGAGAAATAAGAATTGGTCTTGGTTCCTGTTGTGTTGCAAGTGGAAGTTCCGAAGTAAAAGATGAGCTTGAGAAAACATTAAACAATAATAAAATAAATGTAAATTTAAAGCAGGTTGGATGTGTTGGAATCTGTAATCAGGTTCCAATGATGGAGATTCACAAAGAGGGCGAAGAGACCGCTATTTATACTAAAATTCAACCTGAAGATGTAAGGAATATTTTATTAAAACACTTTAAAACTGATAGCTTTTTTACTGAATACAAAAATCGGTTTTTTAATTTTGTCGAGAATATAGCAATTAATGATGTTCCTGTAACAACAAATAAATATTCTTCAGAAAAAAGAGATACTCCTGTTTCTGAATTTTTGCATAGTCAGATAAATATTGCCACGGAACATAGGGGTGTGATTAAACCTTTAGATTACGAAGAATATGTAAAACTTGGAGGTTTTAAAGCATTAAAAAAGTGCCTTAATGAATTAAACTCAGAGCAAATAATTGAAGAAATAAAGTTAAGTGGATTAAGAGGAAGAGGAGGTGCTGGGTTCCCTTCTGGTATCAAGTGGGAAATAGTAAAGAATGCTAAATCAGATGTGAAATATGTGATTTGTAATGGAGATGAAGGTGACCCAGGTGCATTTATGGACAGAATGTTATTGGAATCATATCCATTTCGAATTATTGAAGGAATGCTAATTGCAGCATATGCAGTTGGTGCAACTCATGGGATTTTTTATATACGTGCTGAATATAAACTTGCAGTAAAACAAATCACAAATGCTTTAGAGATTTGTAAAGAAAATAAAGTTCTTGGAAACAATATTTTTAATTCTGGTTTTACATTTAATATAGAACTTTTTCAAGGAGCAGGAGCTTTTATATGTGGCGAAGAAACTGCATTAATTGCTTCTGTTGAAGGTGAAAGAGGATTCCCATTGCTACGTCCACCATTTCCTTCCGAAAGTGGATTGTGGGATAAACCCACTTTAATTAATAATACAGAAACTTTTTCATTGGTTTCCTGGATTTTCAGGAATAGTGCAAGTGAATTCAATAAAATTGGGACTGATAAAAGCAAAGGAACAAAAGTTTTTGCTTTAGCAGGAAAGATAAATCGTGGTGGATTAATTGAAGTTCCAATGGGTACCCCAATAAAACAAATTGTAGAAGAAATTGGTGGCGGCATTGCAAATGGTAAAACTTTTAAGGCTGTTCAGATTGGTGGGCCATCTGGTGGTTGTATTCCTGCTTCAATGTCAGATATAACCATTGATTATGAATCATTGATTCATGCTGGTGCAATGATGGGATCTGGGGGATTGGTAGTGTTAGATGAAACCGATTGCATGGTTGATATTGCAAGGTATTTTCTTTCATTTACTCAGGATCAGTCATGTGGAAAATGTACATTTTGCCGAGTTGGTACAAAAAGAATGCTCGATATTTTAAATAAAATATGCAATGGCGAAGGTAAAATTGAAGACTTAGATAAGCTTGAACAACTTGCACTAAAAAC